>WRKF01000069.1 GCA_009778165.1 Defluviitaleaceae bacterium | reverse complement strand
CCAACGATTCCCAATCGTAGCCATTGCCCTCAAATCCCTCTTCTTCACGAGAATCAAATATTTCAACCTTGTAATATCCAACTCCAAGCCAGAGCGTCCATTTGTCCTCGTCATCGCACCGAAACGGTTCAATTTTCTTGCTAAATTCTTGAAAATCCATGTAAACCTCACTTTCTACATATGTCTTGCAACAAGAGCGACTCTCGCCCTCAACCAACAACATTATTGTAACATAGGCGAAAATTTTTGTCAATTTTCATGATAATCCTCCTAAAAAAATTTGATAATCCCATTATAACATATATCCAAAAAATGCAAACAACCGCAAAACCTACATACCCAAAATTAAATATTACAAGCACATTTTACAGCGGTTTTTATTAAGCATAATAATTGCCAAAAGTCAAGTATTCGGCAAAAAACATTCTACACAACTAAAGTTCTACTTTATCAAGCATAACTTTATTTACCCGTCCCAAAAATTATAGTACACTAACAATATCAAATCCATAAGGAGGATTCAAATAATGTTAAATATGCAAGAAACAGGTTTGAAAATTTCGACCATGCGGAAAAGCCGCAACATGACACAGGTCGAACTGGCGGACAAAATCGGCGTAACGTACCAAGCCGTGTCCAGTTGGGAGCGGGGTTTAACAATGCCCGACATCTCGAAACTGCCCGATGTATCGCAAGTGCTAGAAATCAGCATTGACGAGCTGTTGGGTAACACACAGCAGGCGACCATAATAAAAACCGTCCTGCGTGGCGAGCCGCCCGCCGAGGTTACAGTCGAAAATTTGGCGGACGTTTCGCCCATTCTCAAGCCAAAACAAGTGGACGAATTGGCACAAGTCCTAAAAACGTTCGCTTTTAGAGATTTAACAGATCTCGCTCCATTTATCGACAGCACGATACTAGAGCAACTATCCGAAAAAGCCTTTAACAATGATACTTTTGAGGATTTAGAAGACCTCGCACCATTCCTAACAGAGTCGTACATTCGCAATTTCGTCAGACGTTTTACCGTCATTCTTGCCATGGATATTTTATAGACCGCATAAGTATGGGCTACACCGTCCACCACTGGACGGCTTTCATTTGTTGCTTAGTTTATGGTAGCTCTCCTCAAATCTTCACCGAACTTTTGACGATTGTCTTTAGTGTGTTTCAACCGCTAATCGGAGTATCATGGACATCGTTTCCAGGCGTTACCCTTTAATTCCAATGTTCAAATAGTCAATTATTACTGTTGACGTTTCTAACAGTCTGCTTGTTTTACTGGCTTTCGCCGATTGTCAAGCAACGTGTCGCACAATTCGGTTATTGGGTTCATAATAACTCCCCTTGTTCTCTAGACTTAACTTGGAACAGGAAAAACGTATCCATTTTCTTTATCTACCTCCATAAGATATGATTCTGGCTCTTCCAGTTTTCAACTTTCATAGTTTGCAAATTCATTGTATTATTACGATAATCATTGAAATAAAAATATTGCTCTTTTTCTGCAAAAGTAAAATTATTTTTATTTACAGCTTTATAAGTAATTTTCTTGGCTTGTTGTTTAGTCATAGTATGTCTACTATTTTTTCACAAATATAGCATTAAGTATATGTATAGTCAAACAACTTGAAAACAATCTGAAATAGCATCGTCAAGAGAAGAAAAAAGAGATAAAATTTTCCTTAATCTGTTTTTAAGCCAAGACCAAAACTGTTCGATGAGGTTAAATTCGGGAGAATACGGCGGTAAAAACACGACCCGCCTGCCGGACGGGCAGGTGAAAGGTAGCATTATCCATTATTATAGTTGTATTTTTAGCAAGGGCAGGCAATAAGCGTTCTTCAAACCAAGTTTCAAAAAATAACGAATCCATTGTTCCTTTGTATTGCAACGGAGCGATTATTTCTTCTCCTCTTTTCGCCGCTACTATACCCACACTTTGGAATTTTTTGCCTGTCCGCCGACACCTGCCCGCCGGCAGGCGGGGGCGGGCCACTTACTTCGCCTATAATCTTCACTCCTTTTTTGGATCGACAATATTCTCTGTGCAAGTATTGGTTGATTCCCGTTTCGTCAATGTAAATTATGGTTTCTTTTGGTGTATTTGCAATAATTTCAAGGTATTTGCTTACTTTTTCGGCACTCTGCTCTTTATAGCGTTTGGTCTTTTTTTTCGTGTTATTTTCAATTTTTTAATGCCTTGCGTATCGCTTCAGCCGAGCAATTAAAGACTTTTGCTATTTCTGATAGATATGCTTCACTATTCTCTTCCACGCATTTTTCAAGTTTTACTGGATCTACTTTTTTGCCTGCTCGCCGGCAGGCGGGTGGCTACGATTTAGCTTTTTGTTTTTTATTTCTCCTGTTTCTTCGTACTTTTCAATCCATTTTTTTAATGCACTTTCCGATACTTTGAACACTTTACTTGTATTTGCTATCGTATGCCCTTCTTTGCGATATTCTATTGCCCTTATTCTGTATTTCTCATCATAGTATGCCATGTTTTTATTTTAATTATTTTTTGTGTTTTTGTCAAGTTGGTTGACTATAAATCTGTTGTGATATTTTTGTTGTCCATTCTAAGATAGCCAAACCTCCTATCAATTCCCATCAAAAAATATTGTGAAACGTCTTTGTTGCTAGTTTGCAGGTCAATGTATCTTATTTTTTTGCCTACTTTTTCAGCAACAAACACATGGACTTTTTCTGACGCCAATTTCCATTGAACGTAAATGCTATATCTTGCACCATTAGGAGCAAGTGCTAATTCATTTTTCACTCGCTTTTCCGTTCAGTGCATAATATGTTTCTTCAGTTTAGAATCACCCTCAAAAACTTCAGTACTCCATTTAATGAGAATATTTCCGTTTAATACTTTAGATTTTACTTTCACGTTTTCACCTATACTCTGCAATTCATAAGTTTGAGTACATATTAAACAATTTATTTGGTACTCTTTGCCTTTATAAAAGTTTAGATTAACAACATCTACTATATCGTTAATAACTTGGTCTTTGGCTGTACCACTGCTACAACGTAAATTTTTACTACCACCTTTTCCAATTATAGCATCTCATTTCAAAAAATAAAAACAATTTTTATTATTTCCGCCTGTAAATAGATGCAAACACAGGAACAATCTCAAAATCAATTTTCAATTCTGTCCGCAACATTTCCAATTTTGTATCCGCTTGCCTTTATAAATACCTGAAACGGCTCGATAACATCCAAAATTTGCTTAATTTCTGTCTCTTCTACATCCACGTCAACACTTTTTGTTACAACTATCAACGCTACGGGGCTATTTTTTAGCACTCCTGCAAACGTTCAGTCCTCAATGCAAAATCCCGCTTAGGATAGGTAACTTATAACGCTTACTTATCTATCCTGCCTATCCACTGCCTTTTATAAGTATTGTGCATTAAAATGGCTTTTGGCAAATCGTTATAAATACTATAATTTAGCGTTATAACCGCCCTAAATTCATGCAACATCAGCAAATAACGCTGTGGATTACCACAAAACCAATAGATATGATCGTCATTACTAAAGCCATGCAATGTTGAATTTTGGCGGTCTTTTGCCCTGCATACTTCCGAGATGCTGTAATATTGTACACCCTCAATATCAACTGCTGGGCTTGCCACCATGCTTGGAATATCCCATTTATTTTCGCCGAGGTAGCTTGCTATGTGGAAGTTACTTATTCCATTCAGTTTATTTATTTTGGTACTTTTTTCAATTTTCAAAATTTGTAAAACAAAAAATCTCTAAAATTGGGGACTTTTTTAATGTTCTCGCTTATATCATTTAATTAAAATACTTACCACATTTATAATTTTTGATTGTAATTCAAATTCATAATCTTCTTTATAATTTTGATAACTTCAAGGTCAAACTATTTTTCAGGTTCGGTAAATTTATCTGTACGTATCTCTTCTGCTACAATATTTTTTTAACATTTCCACCGTCAGCGGAAGTGTTACTAACCACTCGTTAATCCGATACTCCATCTTGTTAATTAGACAATTTATAACTATTTTAATGTGATTTTTTTCGCCATATTCCGTATTATGTAAGTCATCAATAGTATCTATTAGTTACAAAATTTCCATGTAAAAAAACTTCTTTACTCATTTTATAGTGATAAATATATTTAATTTTTTACCGTTGACTTGGTGGAAATTCATGCCATTTTTCAGGAACTTCGTCATATATTACGCTATCGTCATTCAGCAAGCGAAAATTTCTAAAATCAACAATCTCTTGCGGAGTATTTCCTGGCTCGTATCCATAAAAATCAATAAACTCTTGCCATTCCGCTTGCAGCTGCTCCGCTGTATACGATGCGGGTTTTTCTTTCATTGCTTTTATTAAAAATTTTTACTGTGCTCCCGCCGTTATATCCGCTAAAAACGCTCTATCGTCAATAAAATGTATCGATACAGAAAATTCTCGCATTTCCACTACTGTTTTATATTCGTTTGGAGCTACTTCGTAAACGCTTATTACTTTTAATGTTTTGGTTTTTTCTGCCATTTTTTAACGCCCCTTCTTATCCCTTGCATATGTAAATCCATATTTTGACAAGATTTCTTTATAATCTCTGTCCGCCACTCCCACCGTTTCTTGCCGTGTACGCTTAGAATTTGTACCATGTACTATCTTTACAGAGTCATACTTTTCCTTTAATTGCTTTCTTAATTTCGGCTCGTCTTTTGTTATTCGTTGAGAAAGTCTTTTATAGTCTGCATTTGAAGTTACTTTTACGCTATAAGTCCCTTCAGATTTTCTGCCTAGACTATTAGAATGATTATGTGTTACTGTCAACTCTTTGTCTCCATATCCTGGCGGAATTTCCATACCCACGCTATGTTTGCCGCCTTGCCTTGCTGTTAATAGGCTTTTGCTAGTTTCTTTGCAAACCAATTTCACTTCATGCAGTTGGTTTCTTATTTTATTTTCACCGTCAATTACATTATTAAACTGATTGGGGTTAATTTTAATACTTGTTGCACCTTTACTACCCAATCCACCTTTCATTCCGCTAATAGCGTTGCTACTTCCTATAATTATAACACCTCCTTTCAAAATTTTCAACGCCTGTATGTCGATAGGCATACACAAAATCCCAAAATAGTGGATTGTTCCTCATAACAAAATTTATTTTTTAACACCTACCTGCCCAACAGGCGGATTAGCAAAAGTCTCAAGTTTAGCCTCATTGCTACGTTCCGCTAGCACAAGATTGAGCAATAAATTTATTATGCTAACATAATTTTTTGATAACGCTATGTATGTTTTAATCTCTGGTGGTTGCATTTTGCCACTCTGGTCTTTGCCATGGGGATATTTCACCACACAGCCCTCTTTATTGACAATCTGCTGTAGTTCGTCCAGTTGTACCTTTATCCAAGCGGCGTTTTTCAGAAATCCCACAATTTTTGGCATAGTTAGCACTTATTTAGTGCTAGGAGTATTTGAGTTCCATTTGAAGTAAAGGTGCACCGTAATTAACAAATAAAAATAGACATAATGCAAAGTTAAAGCTACAGAAATAAAGCAATGCAATCGCAATTTACGCAATTGTTACAACCTAAATAGATCCCAAGCTAAAGTCTGTTCTTGCTAATAAAAGCAAAAAAATATTATATAATAATATAATGGAAATAAACAAAGAGTATTATAAAAAGATAAAACAGGTTTTGCAAATACAAGACGAAAATGTAAGTATAGATAATGTAAAATTTATAAATGCGTCGCTATATATTTTGCTAAAACGTATGCAAATGGACTAGGATACCGCCAAAATTTGGCAAATTACATCCAATTTATAAAAGATTTATATACTGGATGGAAATATGTTTATTTAATAGCATAATGTAATGGCTAGCGATGAACTCGCTACTTGTTATTAGGTTTATTATAATCGTCCGCTTTTTGGGTATTTCAATAAAATGCACCATTTACATATCTTCTTCATCGTCAAAATCGGTAAAAACTTTATCACATTCCATATCCGTTCTTTTTTTGAGGTATTGTGCCACCATATTATATTTATATAAGATTTGTTGCCTACTCGTCCAGTAGGCGAATTTCGCTATATTTTCGTATTCTTCCATAATAGAACCTCTCTTTTTAAATTGGAACAGGTACTGCTTAACCTTTTTTCTTATCCATTGCAATAATGTATTGGTGTGATTTGTCTCAAAAATGGAAGATTATTTTGGAAAGCAAAATTCAAGTAGCGTGTGATTAAATTTTGAATTGGTGCAAAATTACTTACAAACAGGCAAAGGTTGGAAATTAGCGGATTTTAGTGAGAAATACGGAGTCGGTGGTATTGATTTAAGCCAATCTACTGATTTAACAACGGCGACCTGCCCGTCCGACAGGTAGCAAACACGCTGTTAGTAAAAAAATCTACTCACAAAACACTGTTTTAACAAGCGTTATTGGATATGTAGATAGATTATCAGCGGATAAGAATAGCCACGCCAAGGCACAATGGCAAAGTAGAAAGGCAACACCGAATCGATGGTTTGAGGTTTTACAGCAAGCTAAAAATATACTCGCTAGAACACGGCAGGAAACAAATAGCAACCTACAATAAGCTCTTTAACAGTATCATAAAAACCTGCCTAAATATGCAAAGCCCTAACCAAGTTTTGGTCTGCCTGTCGGCAGACAGGCAAAATTTTTAGCTGTTATGTTTTAGATATCGCCGTTTTTATATCACTAAATTTTTTTGTAACCTATGTTTGACACCTATACATTTTATTTGCAATATTTTTTTGGAAATTTTTCTTGACACCTCCAAAACCATTTGATATAATTATCCCAGTAAAAAAATATTCTCGAAAGGATTGACAAATTTGCTTTTTTGTGATTTAGACATAATTAGAAGCAAGCAAGCAAGCAAGCAAGCAAGCAAGCAAGC
>WRKF01000068.1 GCA_009778165.1 Defluviitaleaceae bacterium | reverse complement strand
CCCCGTTCGCATGTGTATAGCAACACTAGTCGTTGTGTACGTAGCAAACATAGATTTTTAGCGGAATTTGCTTTTTTGGGGGAAAAATAGTAGACTGTACGTAGGGAGATGTTGCTCAAGCACAGTAAACAAAAATCGAAGGAGGTGTATTATGCCCACAAACGCAGAAATCCGAAGCTCCCAAACAACTCAGCTTTTTGAACTGTTAATGATAAAGAACGAAAACAAGGGGATGGACATAAAACGGCTAGATGAGCTAATAGCAAAAACCGAGGCAGGCATGACAAAAGAAGACGTGGCTTGGGTAGAGCAAAAAATAGAAAGGCTAAACAAATAAGGGAGGTGCATTATGCGAAGCCCGCAAACAGGCTTGTTAATACACCTCAAAAGAATCCAAAGAGGTCGTTCAAAAATAAGCGAGTTAATAAACACAACAAAAGCCCAAATGACACAGGAAGATATAGCCTGGGTAGAAAAAATATTGGAAGAAGAGGAAAGAGAGAAAGGGGAAAAATGAAAATTAAAAAACTATTTTTTGTGTGCTGGCTGCTTGTGATGGTTGCATGTAGCCCCGCACCGCAAGAGCCACTGCCGCAGCAGGGGCAAGATGAACAAGTTTCGCAGAATGGAGAGGTTCAGCAAGATGAACAAGACCAACAGGTCGAAGAAACAGGGAACGGTATAGAGATTGCACTTGTTGTTAGCCACGGCGGCATAAATGACGGGAGCTTTAACCAGGGGAGTTGGGAAGGGATGGTTGCCTTTGCCAACAGCCACAATGTTTCGGCTGCACACTTTACCCCGGCGGAGTTTACGGATGCGGGGTATATCGCCGCGATAGAGCTAGCTGTACAGGCGGGCGCTAATATTGTGCTAACCCCGGGGTTTACATTTGCCCACGCCATATATAGCGCCCAAGATATTTTTCCCGGCGTGTATTTTGCCATTTTTGACGAGCTGCCAAGCAATCCCCAAACATGGGAGCCAAGGATAGAACAAAACACCGTAGCCGTTACATATGCAGAGGAGCAGGCAGGGTTTTTGGCAGGCTTCGCTGTGGTAATGGAAGGGCATCGCCAGTTGGGCTTTATTGGCGGTATGCCGATGCCTCCCGTTGTGCGGTTTGGGCACGGGTTTGTGCTAGGGGCGGAATATGCTGCCACAACCCTGGGGTTGGACCCGGGAGCCGTAACAATAATGTACCACTATGCAATGACGTTTGAGCCTGCACCGGAGGTGCAAACACTGGCGGCTGCGTGGTTTAATGCAGGAACAGAGGTAATATTTGCCGCTGCGGGTGGTGCGGGAGCCGCTGTAATGGCAGCAGCAGAGGCACAGGACGGCCTGGTAGTAGGCGTAGACAGCGACCAGGCAAACGACAGCCCAACAGTTATAACATCTGCACTAAAAGGTGTGGCAGTTAGTGTGTACAACATATTGGTGGACTACTTTGAAGGGCAGTTTCCTGGGGGAACTGTGCTGACCTTTGGTGCGGACACATACGGTGTAGGCCTTTCAATGGAAACGAGCCGTTTTGAAAACTTCACAAATGAGCAATACCTTGAAATTTTTGATCGAATAACAGAGATCCCTATAGCGGTGAGCGTTGACCAAGCCGCAGGGGATATACCGTTAATATATGTAACGGTTATAGTTGTTTAGCTTATTTGGAATAACGTATGAAGCGAAAAACCGTGGGGTTTCACCCCACACCTCACGAGGGGGACTAGCCCCCCTCGACCCCCAAATATAGTAGTAAACTTAAAGTGCTTTGAAAACTTGTGTATATAGCAATTTTTAGGGCGTATCGACATTAACGAATACGCCCTAGATTTTGCCCTACAGCAAATGCCCCAAAAAGAGTGTAACAAAGAAAAAGTATACTAATAGCCCTGTTATGTCTTTTATTGAGGTTATTATTGGACCCGAGCCTGCCGCTTGGTCTGCACCGATTTTTATAAGAAAATATGGCACCAAAAACCCGGCAGAAGCAGCCACCAAACAGTTAATTGCAAGGGCAAGGGCAACAGACAGAGCAACCAACGGCTCTCCAAGCCAAGCCCAAACTACAAAAAATGCAAAAAAGCCAACTATTGAACCTATGGAAAAGCCGACCATTGCTTCTTTTAAAATTTGCCGCCAAAACTCCCCTGCTTTTATGTGTCCAAGCACATAGCCGCGAGCAAATATTGTGGTGGATTGACCGCCAACGCTACCGCCCATATTCATTATAAGGGGTATAAAAAACGCAATGGCAGTCATGGATTCCAAAATCCCTTCAAACCCTTCCACAATAAGCCCTGCCAAAAACCCCCAAACCAAAACCAGGGCGATAATAGGCAGACGCACTCTCCATATTTGCCAAAAGTTGCCTTTAATAAGGGTTTCGCTACGTGTGTTTTCACTTGATTTTAAACTGTCCAAACCGGCTTGTTTGTAGATGTCTTCTGTTGCCTCGTCGCGCACAACGTCCATAGCATCGTCTACCGTAACTATACCGACCATCCTGTTTTCACTGTCAACAACGGGTATAGCCAAAAGGTCTAGCTCTTGCAATGTTGCCGCAACCTCCTCTTGGTCAGTATCTGTAGACACGCTTATCGTCTTTTTTGACATAATATCTTCAATTATACAGTCGCCGTCTGCCACTAGCAACTCTTTCAAAGATAGCACGCCCTCTAGCTTTTTTGCGTTATCGGTTACAAACAGAATGTAAATCGTTTCTTTTTCTTTTGCTTGTTTAAGCACCTTTTCTAGTGCTTGTGCCGCTTTCATGTCCTTTTTTAGGGAAATGTATTCTGTGGTCATTATACGACCAGCAGTTTCGGGCTTGTAGCCAATTAGTATATTGGTTGTTTCCCGCTCTTCATGGGATAGGGATTCGATGAGCTTTTTTGTTACAGTTGCGGGAAGCTCGTCAAACAACTTCACCCTGTCGTCCGGAGCCATTTCGTTTACAAGCTCTATGGTGCTTTCGTTTGTAAAGGATTGTAGCAAATTGCGTTGCAAATCCGTGTCCAGATCTTCAAAAATTGATAGTGCCGTGTCCTTTGCAAGCAGCCGAAACACAATCACCTGCTCTTCCGCAGACAGATCAATAAAGGCGTACAAAATCTCCAGTTCTTCTGCTTTGGAAAGCATGGTTTTTAGCTCGTCCATGTTTTTGTTTTCTATGTATTGGGAAATTTTTTCTTTCATGTCCTGTTTACCTCCAATTTGTATTTTTTTGTGCTTTTTAGGTTAGGCAATAAAAAAGCGACCGCTTCGGCAGTTTTCAATTCATTAATAACATTAATGAATCTGCCAGCAAGGGGCCGCAAAATAAGTATAACAAAGTCCTATATTTTTAGCTAATCAACAAAAAATAACGAATCGGAAATGTTAACCGTTCTTAAACCCCTCGTATGAGCTTTAGCACTAAAAGACGTAGATTTTGAGAAAATTTTTATTATATCTTCCCCAAAACAGCTACATTAAGCACGCCTTAATCCGACTATGCCTGTTATACCCTGTGGTGTCTCTCGACATTTAAGGGCAGCAGCATATTTTCTTTTAGGAGCCTCACCTAACAAGTTACAGGGGCAAGGCGTGTTGCTGTCTATAGGAGTTGACTAGTGCAACACGCCCTACCATCTTAATTATACACCTCTTTTTTAAGTTTGTCAACACTTCAACATTTTGATTTTCAAAATTCGTACCACTACCCCCAACTCCCCCCGCTACTCATCTATTATCCTATTAATAGAGATGGTTGTTTCTATTTCTATCCCTTGCGTTCCGACTAACCTCATGGAAAGCCAGTTGCCATCGGGATTGGGCTCGAATTGGCCAAAGCCGTCCATCCCCATTCTGTCCACTATGAAACCCTGCATGTCTACCGGCACAAAAGGCAGTATAATCGGCGGGTTGTCTTGGGTAGTGCGGCTTAACAAACCAGAGGAGTCGATCGTATATATAACAACACCATCTTCGTATACCAGTTTAAGCGTATTTGGGTCGGGGATTTCAATATCTGCCCCGCCGTGGCGGATTTGCCGTGTTATTGCAAGGGCAGCCATTCTGATGCTGTATTGGTCAGCCCGTATTTCTTCTGTTACACGCTGGTATTGAAAAAAAGATAATGTTACATTCCCTATTGCGGCTATAACAACGATGGAAGCTACAATTGTTATAATTAGCTCAATCAGTGTAAAGCCTTTGTTTTTTTTGTCAAAGTTGTTACGAAACACCTGCCTTTTGCTGTGATTTTTTTTCAAAAAGAGGTCGATATAATGGTTCCGTATTTCACGTATTTCATTTACTGCGTCCCCATACTTTTTTGGACGTGTTTTTGCATGATCCAACATTACCTCCTATATATAGCGAAGCTATAATTGACTATATTTTAAAGGCCCCGATGCCCTGTGTTTAAAACTACCTGGTGTTGTGCCAAAATTGACCCTTCGGCATTGGCACGCACATTTACCACCAAATCTACCAATGGGCGGGCTATGTAGCCGATAACAGGGTCGTTGTAATATCGCTGTGTATAGATTCCTTCGATTAGGAACCCATTCCACTCTTTTTCTATAACGCCATCCATAAGCTCAATATTGTTTTTGGAAGGGTCTGGAGCAATTGTAAGGAAAGGATAAAACCTAGCCTCTAGCTCTCCTATTGTGAGACCTATATTTTCCTCCACAAACATTTGAGCTGTTAAGGACGCTATTGTAACGTCTTGAGCAAATGCGTTGATTCTGTTGGACGCTAAAAATATATTGCCCAAGGGTACGATTATAATAAGCAAAACGCTGATGGCGAGTATTAGCTCTAATAGCGTTACGCCGGCTCTTTTTTTGTTTTTCATAAAATCACCTTTTTCCTTTTTATTTTAGCGATTAGTGTGATTATATCACTATATACTGTATATTTGCAAGCTATCTTTTACCCTAAAAATTGGTAGGGTATAGCGAATTTTGGAGTATTGTGGTACAATTATTATATAATTGATTAATCGTATTAATCGCGGTATACAAAATAAGGAGAGTGTTATGACTGCAATAATTATAATAAGTGCGTTAGTTGTGGTGGACCAAATCACCAAGAGCCTTGCCTACAACTATTTGCGAGAAATTGGCACAATTGCGATTACAAGTTTTTTTAGCCTTACATATGTAGAAAACAGGGGTGCTGCCTTTGGCATGTTATATGGTGCAAGGTGGTTTTTGATTATTATTAGCGTAGTTATTCTCGGTATTTTGTTTAAATTTTACAAAAGTTTGGGCAGCAATAAAGGCGACAAATATGTTAAGGTTTCTATTGTGCTGATTGCCGGTGGGGCGTTGGGGAATTTTGTTGACCGCTTGTTTTCCGGCTTTGTTATAGACTTTTTTCATGTTACTGCCGTCAGGTTTCCCGTTTTTAACATTGCGGATGTGCTAATAGTGTGCGGTGGGATTATGTTTTGGGTGTTTGTTACTTTCTTTTCAGAAGAAGAGACCCCAAAAGAAGAGACGAATAAAGAGGCAAAGGAAGAGGCTTAGAAATATATATGAGTGCGACAAGTGCAGTAATTTCAGCGAGTGCGAGTGTGTATGAGGCAGGCGAAGAGGATGTTGGTGCTAGGTTAGACGCATATTTGGTTATTTGTACCAATTTTTCCAGAAGCTATATACAAAATTTGATTAAAAACGAGCAAATATTTGTTAATGGCAAGCATGTAAAAGCCGGGGAAAAGTTAAAAAAGGGGGATAAAATAAAGGTTTTGCCCCAAGCACCGAAGGGGTTGGATGTTGTTGCTGAAAATATCCCCATAGATATTGTTTATGAAGACAAAGACTTGCTTGTGGTAAACAAAGAGAAAGGGATGGTTGTGCATCCTGCACCCGGTCACGATAGCGGCACTTTGGTTAATGCGTTGCTGTACCATTGCGAGAGCCTTTCCGGCATAAACGGTACGGTGCGCCCGGGGATTGTTCACCGCATAGACAAGGACACAAGCGGGCTGTTGGTGGTAGCAAAAAACGATGCCGCCCACAGGGGGCTTTCCGAACAGCTAGCTAGCCATGCGATAGAACGTGCATATGTGGCTATAGCTTTTGGGAAAATAAAAGAGGATTGTTTTACAATAAATGCGGGTATTGGCAGAAACCCTGTACACAGGAAAAAAATGGCAGTAACGGATCGGGGTTCAAAACCTGCCATCACAAATATTGAGGTGCTGGGGCGGTTTTTTTACAAAAACACAAACTATACACATATAAAGGCACGTTTACAAACGGGGCGTACCCATCAGATACGGGTTCATATGGCTCATGTGGGGCATCCGTTGGTTGGGGATAGGGTGTACGGGTACGAAAAGCAGCCATTTAAAACAGATGGGCAGGTGTTGCATGCTTTGGAGCTAGGGTTTAGGCATCCTGTTACCGGTGAGCAAAAGGGGTTTGTGTCGCCTTTGCCACCGTATTTTGTGAAGATTCTTAGGGATTTTATTTAGCTGCAAAACCTTGGAGGCGCTGCCCCCAAACCCCCGCAAGGGGCAAGCCCCTTGACCCCATAATTGGACGTTTATTCTTTTTGCAACATTACATCAATATA
>WRKF01000067.1 GCA_009778165.1 Defluviitaleaceae bacterium | reverse complement strand
ATACCGCGGACGTAGAAAGAGATTTGGTTTACGTTTTAATTTAATTGCCGGGATTTGTAATTATGAAATGATAGATTGATTTCGCAAGAAGTCTATTATCTGCAATTATATACCTGGGTGGGTTGCCTAACTTGCTGTTTCCGCAATTGGCACTAACCGGACTCATCTCTTTGGTTACGTTTTTGTTTGTAGATACCGTACTTATCGCCAATTCTTCTGCCGTATTTGCAAAAATTTACAGAGAGGAACAGACTTCTGCAAAGGAGATTTTATCGGGCTTTAAGGTAAATTATTTTGGGAAAGTCGGCGGAATGTTGCTGATTTATCTGTTTACGTTTCTTTGGTCGCTGTTGCTTATCGTTCCCGGGATTATTAAAGGTATAAGCTACTCTATGACTCCGTATATTTTGGCGGAATATCCCAATGTAAGGGCGATGGAGGCTATACGGTTGTCTAAACGCATAACCCGGGGTTATAAATGGGAAATTTTTGCGGCGGGGTTGTCGTTTATTGGTTGGATTTTGTTACATGGATTGGCTTTTGGTGTGTTGGTTTCACTTATTGCACCAATATTCTTTGACTCGTTTTTTGTGGATTTTAACGCTACAATTGGGGTAACGGTGCCGATGGTGCCGTCGTTTATACCAGTGATGGCGGTTTCGGCTGAACATTTGGTTTATCAAATAACCATGTACATTGTGATGGGTGTGTTGGTTTCGCTTTGGCTTATGCCCTATATGTCAACTACATTTGCGGGTTACTACAACGAACTTTTAAGCAGGGCTCTTGAAGAGGGCATTGTTGCACAAAGCGATTTGGAATAGGTTTTTGTAGAATTAGCTATCGTTACTTGGAATGATGATATGATTCAAAAAAGGTCTTTACTCTATTAGAGAGTAAAGACCTTTTTTTGAAAGTGTGAGCGAAAGGATTTGAACCCTCGACCTTCTGATCCGTAGTCAGACGCTCTATCCAACTGAGCTACGCTCACAAACATAACACATTATAGCAAAAATGTTAGGGGATGTCAACCCCTTTTTTAGAAATTCAGAAATTTAAAATATAAAAATGCAGCAATAAAGTAGCAAAAAAATATAACAAAAAAAGTGGGTAGATCTGCTTTTAAGATTTATGGGTTGGGTGCGGAAACGGCTAAAAACCTTGGTTTGACTTTTGAAAATTGCTAAAAATTGCTTTAAAAAATATTATTCTAATGCGAACTTTGAAACTCCCTATGTAAAATAACGATCATTCCGTAAAAACCCATATAAAACAAGGGTTGCAAGGACAAAAAAACTTGCAACTCTTGTTTTTTTTGTCCATATTGATAGTAAAAGAGGTGTAAAAAATGGAAGATATTGGTTAAAAAATTTGCTGTGTTAGTGACAAAAACAGAAAAAACTTTACAGTTACATTACAATTTCATTAAATTTTCGTTACAAACGAAAAAAGTGAGTAATTACGGGAAGGAGTCTTATCATGAGTTCAGAAAAAAGTATTAACGCTACTATAAATACCGAGCAAGACGTAAGACCAAGGATAAAAACTCTATCACAGCAAGAGTGGCTAGATATAGCGGACATGTTTGAGGATTTCATATGGCCTACTTTTTTGGAAGATATGGAAAAAATCAAGAAAAAAAATAATTTACCTTTATGTCTTGATAATCTCCGAAGGTATATAACGGCCGCAATAGAACATGTTGCAGAGTTTGAGTTTGACGAGGTCTATATTGAGGATGTAGAAGAAGCAGAAGCTATTGCAACGGCACCAAATACCTTTGAGGAATATATAAAAATATGCAGATGAAAGAACAGAAAAGGAGATTGATGGCATTTTCTCCTTATTTTAAAGACAAGGCAAGATGAATGAAAGGCTTCGAGCCGTATCTCTTATACATAGAAAAAGGAAACAAAAATGTGGGCGTTAGATTTCAAAATAGAAACAAAAGTGCCAAGAACGACAAAATACGTTAACCATCACGTAATAGAAAAAGTAACAGATAATCAAGAAGTCGTGATTGACTTTTATACAACCATCCCTAACTTAGACACTGCTGACGTAACAGACACACCTCGCCATAACTTTGATGATGACGAAGCGGTATGGGTATGCAGAAACACTGTATAAATCACTTACTGAAATACTGGAGGAAGCAAAGTGAAAGGAGTATCAGTATGAAAGATGAGGAATTGAGTATGTACATCTACCCAATTTCCCTAAAAGAAGCAAAAGCCTTTGTGTCATTGCACCATAGGCATAATGACCCGCCACACGGTCATAAGTTTTCAATTGGGCTTATGAATAACGACGGTAGTTTGATTGGTGTTGTAGTAGTTAGCCGACCAATAGCGAGAGCAAATGACGATGGTCAAACAGTAGAGATTACTCGTTGTTGTGTGCTTGACGGACAGCGCAATGCCAACAGCAAATTGTATGCTGCCGCAATACGGGCGGCAAGAGCAATGGGCTATAGGCGCATTATAACCTATACATTGCCCGGAAGAAAGTGGCGCAAGTTTGAAAGCTGTAGGCTTTAAATTTGACGGCTTGACAAAATTCAACCAAAAAGGTTGGGACATGCCCGGCAGACCACGAAAAAAGCCTGTTAAATATCCATATTGTCAAAAGGTGAGGTGGATAATAACATGAGTAATAAAATAATATTTTTCAAACTCCGACCGAGGATTTTGAAAAATGGACCAATCACTAAAAACGATAAATTGTGTTGTACAACCATAGGGGGCGAGGAGCAGGAAGATAGACAACATACACGACAATTCCGAGTTATTAAAAAATGGTTATAAGTTATGAAAAGTAGCAAAAAAGGAAATATTAATAAACTTATAGATGAATATGCTAGACAGTTAAAACAAGAAATCACTGTTACAAAATTTGGAGAATTTTACGAAGTAACAATCCCTTATTTAGATAGGTTTAATGATTATCTCCAAATATATGTTAAACAAGATACCGAAGGTAAAATCACAATGACTGACGATGGATATATAATAGATAATCTTAATTCGTCTGGTGTAATATTTAAGGAGGACTCTAAGTTAAAAAACATGCTCGACAAAATATTGCACAATTTCTCTTTAAGTTTGGATAATGGTGCGATTACTACTATAGTATCAGCAAATAATTTTGTCCAAAAGAAAAAAAGTATGCTTCAAGCTATGTTATGTATTGATGGTCTTTTTATGACGTTGGACAATACACCCACCGACAATGAGGTATAGAGTGCAAAATGCACGAAGAAAATAAACAGAAATTAACTTTAGGTAGTTTGTTTGATGGCATAGGGGGATTTCCCTATGCCGCAACATTGGAAGGAATAGAGCCGATATGGGCGAGTGAGATAATACCACAGGCAATAGAAATAACAAAAAAGCACTTTCCTAATATACTTCACCTTGGAGATATAAGAGAGATAGATGGTAATAAGATACCATCTGTAGACATAATAACCTTCGGTAGCCCATGCCAAGATTTATCAGTGGCAGGAAAACGTGAAGGTTTGGTTGGAGCAAGGTCATCTTTATTTATGGAAGCAATTAGGATAATTGATGAAATGAGGATAAAAACAAATGGCAAATATCCAAGCTATGCAGTGTGGGAAAACGTCCCCGGGGCTTTATCAAGTGGAAAGCCCAAAGGCAATGACTTTAAGGTTGTGCTTGAAGCGTTCACAAAAGCCGAAATTCCAATGCCTAATAGTGGAAAGTGGTCAAGTTCCGGAATGGTTAGAAGCAATGGAGTTAATATCGCTTGGCGAGTACTCGATGCCCAATATTGGGGAGTTCCCCAACGCAGGCGTAGAATCTTCCTTATGGCAAGTTTTACAGGACAATGCCCCGGCGAAATATTGTTTGTCGAAAAGGGCTTGTGAGGGGATAATTCGTAGAGCGGCTAGCCGTGGGAAGGTCTTGCCGCCACTATTGGAAAGAGCTTTACTTTACAGGATTGAAACGGCAGATATTGGTTTAGAGACAAATCAATACAACAAGGCCGTGTATGGGATATGTTCCAAAAATAGTAATAGCATGAAAAGCCCGAACCCTAACAGTGGTATATATGAAGCCGAAACTACACGCACACTTGATAGTCAAGGGGGTAATCCATCTTGCAATCAAGGAGGCATAGTTATTGTTGGGGAGGTTGCAGGATTTAACGGTTGGAAAAGTGTATCAGGCAGCATTCAATATAAAACTGACACTGCTCCCACTATAGAAACTAGTATGCCGCCCAATATTGTTATACTAAACGACCAGGGGGGCACAAATATAACTGTTGAAAAATTAGATATATCGCCTACATTGCGAAGTGAAACACGTGGCAATCTGCCTGTTATAGCAAAAGAGATAATGGCGTTACACGAAAGTATTAGTGGTGATAGAGTCTATATTTCTGATATTGCATATGCCCTGCGTTCCGGTAAAAAGCCTATGCTTATTGAAGAAATTAATCTACACCCTAATATTGCCCCAACCCTCACAGCTTCTGCGGGCGGCACTTCCCGCCCCGGCGGCGGACAAGGAAATGAGCTTGACTACTACGTTGCCTATGCTATACAAGGCAATATGATAGGCAGAGCTGAACATAATGGGCCACAAGGCAATGGTATAAATGAAAACAACAGCTTTACATTAAACACGATAGACCGTCATGCAATTGCTTACTTTAACTATGTAGATAATCGAAGCATACCGATTCAAAACAATATCGCAACATGTCAACTTGCACGGCAACATAAGGGTTGTCCTGTAGACTTGGTTGTTGAGACTGTTAATGCTGACGGTGGATTTTCGAAGTATAAAGAAGGTACTTTCGGAACACTTACACAAAGTGGTGGCGAGACGGGTGGCGGCAGTGAAAGCCTTATAGTTATATCAGTTGAACCATTATATATAGTACGAAGATTAACACCGTTGGAATGTGAGCGCTTGCAAGGGTTTCCGGATAATTGGACAAAGTACGGTGCAAATAGCGAAAAAGAAATAAGTGACACACAACGCTACAAAGCCCTAGGTAACAGTGTGGCTATACCTTGCGTTAGGTTTGTATTAAAGGGCATAGTGGATGGAGAAAAAATAAAAGCATGAGATATATACACAAATTTTTAGGAAGCATTAAAAGGATAACCACGCCCATGTTAATCCTAATTGTATTGCTTGTGATAGCTATTTTAATTAGGGCTAATTTAACGAATTTAATAAATTTCACAAACTACTATCACTATTTTGAGCAAGTAACAGTAAGCCGAGTGGTAGATGGCGACACAATAGAATTACAAAGCGGTGAAAGGGTGCGTTTTGTAGGAATAGACGCTCCGGAGTTTGGAGAGGTAGGTTTCCACGAAGCGAGGATTTTTGTGGTAGAGAAAATATCACAAAATAGAGGTGTAGTTTATTTGCAGCAAAGTGGTAATGACACAGACCATTTCGGTAGGTTACGCCGTTATGTTTGGCTATCAATTCCACAAAACAGTAATAACCCTGTGGAGCGTCGAAACTTGTTGCTAAATCAAATATTATTAGATACAGGTCATGCGGTTATTTGGGGAAACTAGTAATAATGAAACAATAAAGGTTGAGGTGTTCCCTGAAAGTGTAGGGCGATGTATGAGGTTAAAAGGCAGCAAGAGATTTGGCATTTTCCACATATAAAATTATAGGCAGCAACCACGACAACCCAAAACTATTAGAAAGTGAGGTGTAACTTAATGAAAATAATTAATTTTTGTAACTATGAGTGGTATGTGCTAGAGGAGCGAGAAGATAAGACTCTATTGTTGTTAAAAGACACAATTAATCGTAGACAAGTAACTTCATCTTCTGTTTTAAAACCTTTTTCAGCATGGTGTACGTATGACTATTTAAATGATGGTTTTTATCCAAGTTTAGGGGAAGGTTCTGTTGATATATTGGATACAGACCGAGAAGATGGTGTAAAAAAGATATTCTTACTTAACCGCAAAGAAGTTTCTAAATACTGCAATTTTATTGAAGGACAATTATCCTCTGTAGAATTTATCCCTATCGATACTCTTAAAGGTAGCAGACCTTCAATATATGTAAAAAGTAATTCTTCACATTTAAAGGTTGTAGGGGAATTCACAAGTTATTATAAATTGGTTATAAGTGAAAATCTTCCATTTGCTGAACTAGAAATGTCTATCACTAGACGAGAATTATCACCTACACTAACGTATTTTGCTTCAGATGTAAAGCGAGAAAGGGGAGAATTATTATGCCTAGAATAATTACTCTTTGTAATCATGAGTGGTATGTGTTAGAGGAGCAAGGCAATAAGATGTTACTGCTTGCTAAATATATTATCACTAGAAAAGCATATCATGAAATACGTGAACTTACATCTTGGGGAAAATGCACTTTAAGAAAATGGTTAAATGGTGACTTTTACAAAAGTTTAGAGGAGTGTCACGTTAACATACTGGACACTGAAACAGATCAAGGTGTTACGGATAAAATATTTTTGCTTAGTGTAGAGGAATATAGAAAATATAACCCTCCAACCACAGGATGGTGGTGGTGGCTGCGGTCGCCCG
>WRKF01000066.1 GCA_009778165.1 Defluviitaleaceae bacterium | reverse complement strand
TTTTTTTTTTTTTTTTTTTTTTTTTTTTTTTTTTTTTTTTTTTTTTTTTTGATATAATACATAGTGAGCGTCTTTTCTGTCCGTGGGCGCTATAACATATGTATTTTTATATTGCCTAGACATATACTGGAGACCTATTATGTTATACAGCCAATCAGAGATTATAAAGCACCATCGGCAGTTAAAGGGATTAACCCAAGCCCAGTTGGCAGAGGGGATATGCAGCCGAATGCATATTGTTAATGTCGAAAATGGTACACGCAAACTAAGCGATTTTATATTTAAAGATGTTCTACTAAAGCTAGATCTAGACCCCAACGATTTTAATGTTGGGATAGATGCGCAAGATGAAGACACACTCTTTTTAATGCAAATGGAAAAAGAAGTAGCGACACATCTTGCCCATTTTAACAGGTTGGGGCTTGAAAAAGTCAAAAACGCTATAAACAATCGCTTCAAAGACAGCAACTTTGGCGAATATTTAGCTCTACGCATAGATATGCACCTTAACCTGCCTCAATCCGATAGTATTAACAATCCCGATCTGCCCAAACCGGATATATTAAAGGCGAGAGAATATGCAATTAAAGCACTAAAATTAAAACGGGCAGATTTTGATTTAGCTAAAATCGACACTTATTTTTTAACAATCCGAGAGTATTCTATAATTAGTGCGCTAGCCACTACTTATGGTTATTTAGATGATTTGCCAAAAGAGGTGGAAATATTGGATAAGTTAAAAGCTAATTATGAGAAAAATCATAAAATTGTTATGGGAGGTTCGGGCTTAAACACTTTTTATGCAACGTTGCTCACCAATATTAGCATAAATTATAAATTGCTTGGTATGTGGGAACAATGCTTGCAACATGCAACACAAAATATGGAAATATTTTTGAAACATAATAACGTAATACTGTATACTAGAGCCATATATCAGAGAGCCTATTCTCTTATGAAACTGGGACGCACAGATGAGGGGAAAGAGTATTACAACAAGTTTTTTATGCTTGCCTATGTGCTGGATGGGTACGCAGCTATCAATTTTGCTGTGGTAAAAAAGGAATATGAAGATGTGTTTGGTGGAATAATGGATATAAGGGCGGAGTGGTGAGTTACACACTTCGACTTTTATATTGACTGGTATTTTGATAACTCCACTTATGATGCCTTTATCATATGCAGAGCGTGGGCATAATGCCGCTTGTTCTTTTAAAAAGCAAACAAGCGGCATTTTCACTTCCGGCGATTATTATAGTTGGTTTGGATTAAGGCAAAAAGTTTCTAATTATGCCCATTATTCCCATAAATGTTTCAAGCTGGTGGTCAACAAATGGGGTGTTGTTAATATCAAACATCCGTGTAAGCAACACAGATTCTCCGTGGTCTCCACGTCCGCTAAGCGTCATCGAACCTCCGCTTCTCGTGCCAAAGTTCACCCGAAGCATAGATGATGATGGTCCATACGCTGGCCAACCCTCACCGTAACGTATTATAAGAAACGCATCGTAATCTCTGGAGGGTGGCCAAACTTCAAATGTAAAATGCATGTATGTCTGTGGGTTTATCCCTAACCGCGGTACATATACAAAGCCCGTACCATCTCCGTTAAAGTGCCACGAAGCCAAGTCAAAATACCACCGTCCAAGGAAAGGACGCATCCGTGCTTCGATACCAATATTAGTACGATTAGCAAAGATCTCTAAAGGCACCCAAACACCTTCGGCCTCTATGGGTACATCTGGAGGTGTTCTTCTAAATGTTTCTATATTGTCAGGTGACCAAAAAATCTGAAATTCTTCATTTGTATCCGAAAGTATAATCTCAGCATAACTGGCAGAAAAAACAAGACGTGGAATACCATCAATAACCTCCCATACCCCTGTAGTTCTTTGCACCGGAGGAAATACATCTAAGTCAATAGGCTGAAGGTGTACATCAGCAGGACGCGAGAGTGCAAAATGGGTGGAAATGCTATATCGTTGACCATTGGGGTTGAATACCATACTCTCTATAAAACCCATAAATTCTTGATTAAACCATTCGCCTAATAAAATTTCCTCTACTTCTTGTTGGCGTAGTGTATGTTGAAGCTGTACATATTCTTGCTCTTCTTGTTGCCCTTCCTCAAGTTCAGCTTGGCGGTATTCCTCCTCTTCGATTTGGATAGTTTCTGATTGAGTGGCTTGCAGTCTTGCCAGTTCAAGTTCTATCTGTACAAGTTCTAGCTCTAGCTGCAATCTTTGAAGTTCGTTAGCTTCGTCCGCAACATTGGCATTGCCACAAGCAACAAAAACTATAGACGCTACTATCAGCATAGAAATTACAGCAATTCGTTGTTTAAATTTCACTTATCTAGCCCTCCAGTTTATATATTATAGAAAACGTACTTTGAAACCGTGGATACAGAGGGAAACCCGTCGCTAGAGGACGTAAGGGCCGTTATGGCTGTTAGCTATTCACGGGCCGAAAAGACGTTTGCCATATTAAGGGCAACGCCAAATTATTCAGCGTTGCCATAATTTTTCTATTAGTTTAAAAAGTTGCTGTCTACATAGGCATAGCCGTCGTTCCAAGCGATTCTTGCCCAACCAAACACAATATCCACCACATTTACATTAGTGCCGTGTGTTACAACACCGATTGGCGTATTGTCAGCAGATGGGGCAGGGCGTACATTTAGTGCCGATGGGGACACTGTCATATCGCCTTGCGTGCTTGGATTTGGGGTAGGTGGAGCAGGGGTCGCCGGAGTTGGCTCAACGGGGGCAGGGGCAGGAGGCTCTGCCGGAGCAGGCTCAACAGCGATCTCCGGTTCCGGCTCAACTGGTGCCGGGGCGGGTGGTTCAACAGGAGCAGGAGCAGCAACTGGCGGGGTTGGTGTATCTCCCAAATTTGCTAAAAACTCTGTTAATGCTGAGTGAAGAGCAATTGTGGAAGGGTTTTCTGACAAACCTGCTTCCGGTAAAGGTAAAGCACTTGTTAAGTTAAAGTACTCCATCTGCGACGGGGTCATGACTATGTAATTTGAAAAAAAACCGGTTCCGGTAGCCCATGCTGCACTTCTTGCAGAGCTATAAGCATCCCCATCTACATCAAGAATCTCTTCCATCCATGAGTCTATATCGGCATCAAATATTGACCCACCAATTCGACTTATACCATACCATGTTGGAGGATATGGAGGGGTTTCTTCTAACGGCGGAGGCCACACCCACCTCCACACATACCCAAACCGTATGTATAGTGGGTTATTTGCAGTAACAAAGTCGCTTTCCCAACCTATGGCTCCATCACCCGCACTGAAAACAGTACCACCTGTTATCCAGTCCCGCATTAAAGCATATTCCCTTGTAGGCATATAAACACCGTCAGGGCGGTTCGCTATATAGTATCTTATAAGCAAATACGGCTCATCGTCATCTATTAAAGCAACGGAAAAAGGGGTTGTTGTCGTTGTTGTCCCCCAATCTTCCACAACAGTTATAACCCCCAAAATTTCACGCGGAGTTAAGACTTCTACACGCAAGACAATATCGTTTGCAAGAGAAACATCTACAGAATAGAACACCTCCCTGTCAGTGTCAGCATAAACTACCGTGTTTGCCGCTACGGTTATTGCAAAAACTGCCATTACAGCAACAAACATTTTTTTGATACAAAATTTCATCTCTTGTCTCCTTATCACATCAATATATCTACTATGGTGTTAAAAACTTTTGCGTTGTTCTGTTTCCGTATCTGCCTACCCCCAAATATATATTGTCGGAGAGTATGTTACTACGGTGTCCCGGGCTGTTCATCCAGCTTGCTACAACAGCCTCTGGGGTTTGCTGCCCTTGGGCTGCATTTTCTGCCCAACCTCTAAAACTTATCCCTGCTCGTGATAACCTTGCCCCAACGCTTGATCCATCAGAACCTGTATGAGACAAAAAGCTGTTAGTATACATGTCACGGCTATGCTCACGTGAAACTTGGGCAAGAGTAGGGTGTGGCAAAAAAGGTGCAAGCCCATTAGCTGCCCGCTCTGCATTTGTCAGTTCAAAAACCCTTTGCTCAAACTCGGATATGGATAAAGTTGGTTGTGGTGTTGGTTGTGGTGCCGGCTGTGGTGCTGGTTGAGGCTCTGGTTGTAGTTCTAGCTCTAGCTCTAGCTCCGGCTCTAGCTCTGGTTGTGGTTCTAGCTCTAGCTCTGGCTGTGGTGTTGGCTGTGGTTGTGGTGTTGGCTGTGGTTGTGGTGTTGGTTGCGGCTGTGGTGTTGGTTGAGGTTGTGGTGCTGGTTGAGGTTGTGGTGTTGGTTGCGGTTGCGGTGTTGGTTGAGGCTGTGGTGTTGGCTGTGGTTGTAGTGCTGGCTGTGGTTGTGGTGTTGATTCCGGCTGTGGTGCTGGTTGTGACAGCAGTGTTGGTGTTAAAAACTTTTGTGTTGTTCTGTTTCCGTATCTGCCTACCCCCAAATATATATTGCCGGAGAGTATATTTCTACGGTGTCCCGGGCTGTTCATCCAGCTTGCTACAACGGCCTCTGGGGTTTGCTGCCCTTGGGCTGCATTTTCTGCCCAAACTCTAAAACCTATCCCTGCTCGTGATAACCTTTCCCCAACGGTTGACCCATCAGAACCTGCATGAGCCAAAAAGTTGTTAGTATACATGTCACGGCTATGCTCACGTGAAACTTGGGCAAGGGTAGGGTGTGGTAAAAAAGGTGCAAGCCCATTAGCTGCCCGCTCTGCATTTGTCAGTTCAAAAACCCTTTGCTCAAACTCGGATAGGGATAAAGTTGGTTGCGGTGTCGGTCGAGGCTGAGTCTGCGGTGTTGGCTGTGGCTGCGACGTTGGCTGCAATGTTGCAGTATCACCACCATATTCAAACTCCTCTTGCTCTATTTCAGTTAGTTCAACCAGCAAATCGCTTTCTGCTATTTGTTCATACGTCATCACAACTGTGCTTGTTTGTGCGTCCCAATCCACATTTATATCTATGCTTTCGGCGATTGCACGCAGGGGTAGCAAGACCCTGTTGTTTATCATTTGTTGTGGCACTTCTGGGGTTATTACATTACCATTAACTGTAAATGTTTCAGCACCAATAGGGATACTTATAACCGTGTAGCCATTGTATATTATGGCAGTACGGGTAAAAGGTTCCCAGTCTACATTAAAACCCAGTTCTTCAAAAACGCCGCGTACAGGCACCATTGTACGCCCTCCCAAAATAATTGGGGCTTGCCCTTCAAAATTTACCGTGCGGTCATTTACTGTTACCCGCGGATGGTTTGCCAAAGTTATAGTTAAATTTGCGGGATTTACAACAATAACGACAATTAATAAAATAAATGTCGCGGCAAAAATTGCTGTGGCAGTCATTTTTTTGTTACAAAACTTCTTTTTTGCCATTTCTTTATTACCTCCTTATAAATATGGCTACACCATTTCCAATGATTTTTCAACCATTTTTCAACCACTTTGGGCAATTCAGATTTAAAATTGCCCAAAGTAAGCTGAAATGGCAATGCTTCACTGACATTTCGAGGCCTCGGTGCATACTGGGAGCGAATTTTAAACGAAATTGCTATAAACGGAGTATGACATAAAACAAAAAATCTGTAAAGTAACAGTTTTGAAACGTTTTTGTTAAAATTTGCACATGTTATTTAATTGTTTTCTTGTGACAACGAAAATATTTTCGATTTCCAATCAAAAACAGTTGAGCTACAGCCTCATATCTGCTATAATGGAATCAAGAACACCAAATTAATGGATGAGAGGCAACGGACAAAAACCTAAAACCGAACCAAAACCGCAAAAAGGGAGGGTTATAGCTGTGGACATAGAGCCGATCAAAACAAAAGAGCAGTGTAAGGAACAGCATGAAGATATGCCAGATATGTCTATACAGACAGAAAGTATAGAAGAAGCCTTTATCCGCATTACTAGCCGCCCGAGGCGTAAATATACCCAACAAGAAATTGACGAAGCTAGAGAAAACCTTGCCCTAATGAATAATCGCTTGTTTGCTGCTACTTTTATGAATAACAAAAACAACCACATAATAACAGGCATAGTAAACGCTGTTAGAAAAATACACGACCTTGCTCCCATACCGCCGATAGAAGAAACAAAGGTGCAGGACTTGTCCTTGTTTGATGTGCTTGGTCGTGGCATGATAGGTGATTTAACGGGTTGGGGTAGGATGATAAGCATTGCCATAGAAGCACAAAACACCAAACAAGATGGTTATGCTATTATGAGGGACATTAACGGCAGGCAATGCTATTGCGAGTTAATTTTAATATAGGCGAAGACTATACCGAAGCCCCTGATGTCGTAACAATAAATTTTCTGAATTTTAAGTTACCGGAGCTTAAAAACAGAAAAATGTTTTGTTCCCGCATAATTAACGCAGAATATGAAAGCCGAGAGCCTTTCTTGGCAGATAAGTATTCCACATACTATGTTGAGTTACCTAAGATGAATAACCTTAAAAAGGCGGATTTGCCAAAGGAATGGTATGACCTTTGGGATTTGTGT
>WRKF01000065.1 GCA_009778165.1 Defluviitaleaceae bacterium | reverse complement strand
CAAACTATAATTTTTTGTTTAAAATATGGTAATATAAAAATGCGGATGGGTTATTAGGGTAAAACCAATCTGCCATACAATAGGCTTTTTGGGTATTATATGCGGTTGGGCGACTAGCCTATAGGGCGATATGTGTGTATATCGCATGGTTTACTTGAGGGGAGCCTAAAAAAACAGCCCTAATTTTAGGAGGTAAACGCAATGAAAAACAAAACAAAAACGTTTATAGCTGGTATACTTGTGGCTATAATGGCTGTGCCGCTACTTTTTTCGGCGCTAGGAACAACTGTTGTTAATGCAGACGAAACAAATGGGGCGTTTCCCGGCAGCTTTTTGGGTGTTGGCCCGGGGCTGTATGGCCCGGTTTTGGTACAGGTAACCATGCCTGACCCTACCACGATTAGCTCTGTAACAGTGCTATCTCACGACGAAACGCACAATATTGGCAATGTGCCAATGGAGCTTTTTTCTGACCTAATTGTTAGGTATCAAACACTTCAAATGCCTATTGTAACAGGTGCTACTATCTCTAGTATGGCAATGCTAACAGCAGTACACGATGCTATTAACCGTTCTGGTGCAAGCCCTGCCAGTTTTACCGGTGCTGTTACGCTAGATGTACCTGCAACAGACACATCTGCTGATATAGTTGTTATTGGCGGTGGTGGGGCTGGCCTAACAGCTGCATCTTTTGCTGCAAGAGAGGGCAACAACGTTATATTGGTAGAAAAAACTGGTCTGCTAGGTGGTACAACTAGTTATGTTATAGAGCAAATAGGCTCGGTTGGAACTATCACTCACCAAGTTTTGGGTACAGATGTAACACCGGCAATGTGGGCAGAGACCATTATTGCAAACAACCCCAACGGCATTCCGGAACACCTGGAATATTTTGCTCATGCAAAAGGCCCGGCTCTTGACTGGTTACGCAACATTGGTGCACCATTTACAGTTGCTGCAGCACAAACAGGCGTGCAACCAAACTGGCAGATTGGTGAACCAGGCGTTGCAATAGTTTCTGCACTGCGCCTAGAGGCCGAGCGTGCAGGCGTAGATGTACGCACATGGAGTCAAGCAACAGAAATACTAATGACAGGCGATGCCGTATCAGGTGTTCGTGTTTCTACACCAAATGGTGAATATACTATATCTACAAGTGCAGTTATTCTTGCAACAGGCGGCTTTACCTCTAACTCTGAAATGGTTGCGGAACATCGCCCCGACCTAGCTCATCTCTCATCTGCTGCATCTACCTCTAACCAAGGGCAAGGCCATGTAATGGCACAAAATGTTGGTGCAGCCGTATCGAACATGGATCACATACGCATGGGTGCTACGTATGCAACAGCAAGCTCTGGCTACTGGTACTGGGTAAACCATGCACTAAACTGGGGTGCTATACTAGTAAATGCTGATGGTGAGCGTTTTATGAACGACACAGCTGGTTGGCCAGGTGGCCCAACTGCGCTTGCCCAAGGCAACCCACTATACTACATTTTTGACAATACTCCTGTAGAAGTTGCGAGAGAAGTACGCCGTTTTCAAGACCTAGGTCTTCTTATAACCGCAGACACACTAGAAGAGCTTTTCACAATGGTAGAAGCTGACACAGATGGCCTAAGAGCTACAATAGAGCGCTATGTTGGTTTTGTGGAAAATGGTGTAGACGAGGACTTTGGTAGACCACTACTAAACAACAGATTCAACAGCCCACCATTCCACGCTATCCGTGCAGAAGTGCGTATACAAGGCACAATGGGTGGTGTAACAACCGACCTAGAAGCACGTGTGCTAACACCTGCCGGCGAGCCAATACCAGGGCTATTTGCAGCGGGCGAAGTAGCAGATGATGGCCTATGGGGTCAAAACCCTGCCGCTATTAACCTAGTTTTTGGTAGAGTAGCCGGGCTTTCTGCTTCTGAATTTGTTAGATAAATATTTTTAAAAACCAGTCGCTTACATTTCATAGGCGACTGGTTTTTTTGTCACACTCAAAAAATGAAAAAATGTTGACAAATGTTTTAAATAAAGTATATAATCGCAAAGATATTAGACTTCCTGCGAACGGAATAGTTTTGAGGAAAGTCTACTATAGCACTTTTTATAAAGGAGAAACCCTTGTGGAATCAGTAGCAAAGCAATACATCGAACATTTGTTAACCTATGCACACAAGCATGGGCTTATACACGCAATGGATATAACTCTATCCAGAAACCTTATATTAGACCTATTAAAAATAAATAGCCCATGGAATGAACAAAACAACGCAACCGACACCTTGCCACCAACGGATATAGATACAATCCTTGCACCTATATTAGATTATGCCTGTGATATGGGTTTTATAGAGCAAAACACAACAACCCAGCGCGACCTGTTCGAGGGCAAAATATTTGCCCACCTAACCCCAAGGCAGAGCGAGATAGAAACCACATTTAAAAACATACACAACACACAAGGGATAGAGTGTGCTACCGATTATTTTTATAACCTATCAAAAGCCACAAACTATATAAAAACAAACCGTATAAAAAAAGATTTATACTGGAAACACCCAACCCCCTATGGCGATATAGAAATAACGATAAACCTATCCAAACCGGAAAAAGACCCGAGAGATATAGCGGCACAAAAAGAAAAGGAACAATCACAATACCCAAAATGTTTGCTATGCATTGAAAATGTAGGCTACGCAGGTCATATAAACCACCCACCAAGGCAAAACCACAGGATTTTACCTATTACACTTGGCGGCGAACAGTGGTTTTTTCAGTATTCTCCCTATTCTTATTACAACGAGCACTGCATACCGTTAAATGCTGCCCACATACCAATAAAAATATCACAATCCACATTCGTAAAACTGTTCGATTTTTTGGAAATTATGCCGCACTATTTTATAGGTAGCAACTCTGACCTGCCTATATCTGGCGGCAGCATCCTTAGCCACGACCACTTTCAAGGCGGCAAGCACCGGTTTGCGCTAGATCGTGCCAAACCTACAAAAACGTTTAAGATAGGCGCTGTGCAAGCATCTATATTAAACTGGCCCATGTCTGTTATAAGGCTAAACGGCGAAAAAAATGATCTAATACAAACAGCAACAAATATATTATCATCATGGGGAAGCTATAACAACCAACCGCTAGAAATAATTTCGCATACACAAAACACTCCACACAACACTATTACGCCAATAGCAAGGCTAAACAAAAATTCATACGAGCTAGATCTGGTTTTGCGCAACAATCGCACAAACAATGAACACCCCCTAGGCATATTCCATCCCCATAGCCACCTGCACCACATAAAAAAAGAAAACATAGGTCTAATAGAAGTAATGGGTCTAGCGATACTGCCGGGCAGGCTAAAAAAAGAAATTTCTATAATAGAAGATATCCTAAACGACAAGTGTTGTGCCACACAAGCTCCAGACCACCACAAACAATGGGTTACAGAGCTTGCCATGGAAATGACCAATAAAGACACCTGCCCTGATGATGTAATAAAAACATCTATAGGCAACAAATTTGTAGAAGTTTTGTGCAACGCAGGGGTGTTCAAACAAGACCAACAAGGACAAAATGCGTTTGAAGATTTTGTAAAACAATCTGGAGGTGTCCCATGCAAATAGATGAGCTAAAAAAAGAATTTATAAATATATTTGGTGATGGCGATATAAACATTTTCCACGCTCCAGGCAGGGTAAACATAATTGGCGAACATACAGATTACAACGGCGGCTATGTACTGCCAACCGCCCTAGATATGGGTACATATGCCCTAATACGCAAGCGTGGTAATAACCAAATAAAATTTGCAAGTACAAACTTTCCGGAAAAAATAGAGATAAACACAAGTGATATACAATATAAAAAAGAGCATACATGGGCAAACTACCCAAAAGGCATAGTGCATTTTATGCAGGGCGATGGCCACGTAATAACTGGTTTTGATGTGCTTTTTTCCGGCAATATACCAAACAGAGCAGGGCTTTCGTCTTCTGCATCTATAGAGCTGGTTATGGCCACCGCGCTAAACGATATATTTGAGCTAGGTTACGAAATGATCGATATGGTCAAACTGGCACAAAAAGCAGAAAACCAATTTTGCAACGTAAACTGTGGCATAATGGATCAGTTTATAGTGGGCATGGGCAAAGAGGGCTACGGAGTGTTTTTGCAATGCAACACGCTAAAATATAACCACGTGCCACTAGAGCTGGGCGATTATTGCATAGTTATAATGAACACAAACAAACCTCGCAATTTGGTAGAGTCTAAATACAACGAACGTCGTAGCCAATGCGAAACAGCTGTCGAGATACTGCAAAAAACCCTACCAAACATAAACAACCTAACCGATGTAAGTTTGCAAGATTTTGAAAAGTTCAAACACACAATAACAGACCAAACTATACAACGCAGAGCCAAGCACGTAATAACCGAAAACGAAAGGGTGCTACAAGCAACAAAAGCTATGGAAAAAGGCGACCTGCACAAGCTAGGCGAGTTGGTCAGTGCATCGCACCAATCTCTTAAAAACGATTATGCCGTAACAGGCGTTGAACTAGACACAATAGTGGATCTGGCACTTGCACAAAAACCTGCCTGTATAGGTGCACGCATGATAGGTGCAGGGTTTGGAGGGTGTGCTATAGCATTAGTAAACATTGCAGATACAGACCGGTTTATAACCAATGTAAAACAGGACTATACAAAAGCAATAGGCTACACGCCGGATTTTTATATAGCCAAAACGGGCAACGGAGCAGAAAGGAGACCAGCATGATACTAGTTTGCGGAGGAGCAGGTTACATAGGTAGCCACATGGTAGCCCTATTAAACGAGCTAGGCAAAAAAACAGTGGTTGTAGATAACCTATCAACCGGCCACAAAGAGGCCGTTGCAGAAAACAAACTATACGTAGGCGACCTGCGTGATGAGCATTTTTTAGACGAAGTATTCTCTCAAAACCAAATAGAAGCCGTTATAGATTTTGCCGCTTTTTCACTAGTGGGCGAAAGCATGACAAACCCACTAAAATATTTCGATAACAATATATCTAGCACAATATCGCTTTTAAAAGCTATGCAAAAGCACGGCACAAACAAAATAGTGTTTTCCTCTACCGCCGCTGTGTATGGAAATGCACAAATCATGCCCATAGACGAAAACCAGCCAACCGCTCCAACAAGCACATACGGCGAAAGCAAGCTAATAGTAGAAAATATCCTAAACTGGTGCGACAACTGCCTAGGTATAAAATACGCATCTCTACGCTATTTTAATGCAGCGGGGGCACACAAAAGCGGCAAAATAGGCGAAATGCACCACCCCGAAACACACCTGATCCCCATAATAGCACAAACAATTTTAGGCCAACGCGACAAGCTAGATATATACGGCGACGACTACCCAACCCCAGATGGCACCTGCATAAGAGATTATATACACGTAATGGATCTAGTAGCCGCCCACGACCTAGCCCTGCAAATGCTTAATACAAAAAAACAAAGTGCAATATATAACCTGGGCAACGGTGTAGGCTTTTCTGTAAAAGAAGTGGTAAAAACCTTTGAGCAAGTAACAGGCAAAAAAGTAAAAACACAAATAGCACCAAAACGACCAGGCGATCCAGCCCAATTAATAGCATCTGACAAAAAAGCACAGACCGAGCTGAACTGGCACAGACAGTTTAACGACAAAGCAGGACTTGAAAAAATAATAGAATCCGCCTACAAATGGCATAGCACAAAACCACAGGGGTATAACACAAAATAAGCGATGCTATATTGCGAATTATTAGTGGTTAGTGGGTTAAGCAGTATAATCGGGCAGGAGGCTACCCATTAATTGAGTAGCCGACCTCCCACACCACCGTGTATTCAGATAACGATGTGTTTATTTCTTCGCAATACAAAAACATTTTCCGGAGTAATAGCTCATCAGACCTTTTTATCAAAAATAACCCTCCCTGTGCTTCTTATTTCTTTATCCGCTATACTATTTGGTATAAGTTCTGTTAAATCTAAAAAATGTACTGATTTACCCAATGAATCAGATATATCTACAGAGATACCGCAAAAATCCAAGTCATCTATCCAATCCTCTACTTGAGCAACTATATCAACATCACTATATTCTGTAGCTTCGCCCTTTGCATAAGAGCCAAATAAAACAGCTTTTATAACGCCCCTTTCTTCAAAAATTGGAGTTAATTTATTTTTTATTTCTTCAATTGTGTATATACCAGTCTGTTTCATTATATGAACCCCGCTTATTTAAAGTTTCATCGTCTATGCGTCTACCTAACTCATAGAACTACCACCACCAATATTTACGAATATAACACAACCATTATATCACAAAAATAACATAAACGCAGCTACTTGCTAAAATGAAAAAAATTCTATTTTATAGCTATTCCACTTAATTCTAGCCCTTTTTAAAATAAAATTAAGTGGAATAGCTTCCTAAATTCAGCAGTTTTAGTGTGAATTTAAAGGGCTAA
>WRKF01000064.1 GCA_009778165.1 Defluviitaleaceae bacterium | reverse complement strand
CCCAGCTGTAACACCTGCCCGCCTGCCTGTCGGCAGACAGGTCCCTGCCCGTCCGGCAGGCGGGCGGCAGGCGGGTTGGATTTGCTACTAGTATAGCCAACGGCAACAAAAAACCGCCCTGCGCTAACAGGGCGGACAAGTAGCTATTGATATAAACCAACCGAAAGGAGCAACCATGAAAATTACAAATTTCAAAATAAAAAATTATCGTGCGATTTCAAAAGAACTATCAATAGACCTAACTCGCCGTATTATTCCATTAGTAGGCATAAACGAATGCGGCAAAACAACGATATTGCAATCCATTTTTTGTTTTGATTTTAACAACGATAATCTTTATGACGGCAGACACCTTAAAAATATCGATAATTTATATAGCACCGCCAAAAGTGAACCTTGCAAAATAACAGCCGAAATTAGCTGCACCAAAGAAGAATATACGCAAGCGTTAATAAATGCAAAGCATAAGTTGCCAACGGACACACACATATTGTTACAAGAATACATAACTCAACCGCAAACAACTTTGCAAATAACACGTTCAATTATCGGCGAACGTAAACAATATACATCTGAAAATTTTATGCGTTTCAACAGATTCGAAGAATATAACACAGTTTGTCAATCGTTCATCGAAATGTTACCTTGCACTTTATACAATGACGATTTTACTGAACGTCCAGTAAATGAGATAGACTTAACGCAACCTAACAGCGATTGGTATATTATCTTTAACAAAGTTTTTCAATCTGCAAATAAAGATTACAACTTGGCAGAGTTAGCAAAATTGGATGACCGCTTGCGAGATTCTATTATCGATGATGTTGAAACGCATCTTGGTAAAAATTTAACGGATGCTTGGTCAAACTTTTCACCTTTTTCTGACCCGCCTGCCGGACGGGCAGGTAAAATCATAACTAAGTTAAAGCTGATTGAAAACAGACTGTTAATCTCAATAAAAGAGGAAAATAAAGCTGCTCCAGCAAATTTCTTTTATGTAACCGACCGTAGCAAAGGCTTTATTTGGTATTATAATTTAATTATGAAAATTCTTTTCAATCCAAAACCAACCGCTAAGCAAGGTGAAACAATATTTTTACTAGACGAACCAGGCTCGTATTTGCACGAAAGTGCCCAAACTGAATTATGCAAAAAAATTCAAGATATATCCAAAACCCACGGAACAGTTATATTTTGCACACATTCGTCAAAGTTGCTAAATCCAAGGTATATTCCATTAAACAATGTAATTATCGTGGAAAAGCAAAAAATCGTAAATCGAATAACAATAAACATTACGCCGCTGCCTGCCCGTCCGGCAGGCGGGTTAATCAAAAACGATACTAAATCTATAAAAACAACAACCCTGCAACCAATTTACGAGGCATTGTTATTGCCCGAATTTCAATCATCAATCGCAACTGACAAAATTATTATTGTTGAGGGCATTTATGATATGTATAGTTTACATATTTTTGGCGGATTATCTGACGATATAAAAATTTTGCCGTCCACTGGTGCTAGTGCAATAGTGAGCAATATCTCATATTTTATAGCGTATCAAAAGCAATACGTAGCCCTTTGGGATAACGACAAAGCTAGAATTAGCAATAAAAAAAAGGCAACTCAAATTTTTGGCATATACGAAAGTCAAAACTTTATAACATTGCCTAATCTTAATAATATGCCAAAAGTTCGCATGGAAGAAATGATTGCCGAGGAAGATTATGATATGATAAAAACTGCACTTAGCTTGCCTGTTGGCACAGCGTATGAAGTAATGATTGCAAGTTTATTTTTTGCAAAAGAAACTGTTAAAAACGCTATTTTATCGGAACTTTCTGAAAAGACTGTTAGAAATTTTTTTACGTTAAAATCAGATATTTATGCAATATTTAACCGATTTGATTTGCAAACATAACAAGAAAAATAACTGACCCGCCCCCGCCGACAGGCAGAAAGGAAAATCTCATGGGAATAAATTTAATAAATGACCCATATGGTTTCAGAAGACGAGTAATGGAAACAATTCCAATAGAGGGCGTATATATAAATATGATTCCTTTGCAAGGTGTAACCAACTATGAAATTGAAAGTTGTACAGAGCAAATCGTATTAACAATTAAATTGTCCATTGATAAACGCTTTTATACCGATCACTACAATTGTCCTGTTCGCTCGGTGGACGGGTAAACGGGCAGGAAGGAGCAAAATATGGAGATACCAACATTCAATCTTTGGAAAGTAGATTTTGCACAGGATGAATTTAACAAAAACCAAGCAATGTTACTTGTCCAAAAATATTTAACCGAACTTGAAGTTATAACCAAAAGCCAAATAAAAGGACATTGCACTAGGCTTTTTGCTGACGAAATAGCAATAGATACCAAAAAAATCCCTGAATTTAATGACAAAAAAGTCTATCAACTCAAAATAAGTTTACGTTTTGCACAACTGCCACCATATTTAGATTTCTGGCTAATGACAATCTGCCACATGAAAGAAACTGATTTTCCTGTGCTTGTCAGCTTGTCAGAGGAAGTGGCAAACTCTGCTAGTTATGATATGTTAATTTTGTGTCCCGACATTAAAAATTTCTCACGGTTAATGGAAAACGTGGCAACTTCGCAAGCTGTTCATTTGGTTATAAATGTTATGGACAAAATTAAACTATACACATAGCATATAAAAGTGATGTGCTTCTACAATTAGCAAAGCAACAAAAAATAATTTTTAACAACTCTAAAAAAAACTTGCAATCCGTCAACAACCTTGCTATAATAAAAAAAGATTATACCACTTGCGCCGCTATTGCTCTAAATAACCAGTAGCGAGCCGTCCATAAGACAACAAGTGAGAGCCATCGAGCCGTATAAGCCAACAATTTTATTTTGTTACCTTTACGGTTTTTTTTATTTCATTTTTTTATTTTAGAACAACTCAATAGGAGGTATTTATGGGCAAACAAAACTACATTCACTGTCCACTATGCAGCCGAAAAACAAAAGTAAGATACACCGCCAAAACGGCATTAGCCAATTATCCGTTGTGGTGCAGTTATTGCAGAGAAACAATAATAGTAACCTTTGCAGATAACGAAATAAAACATTGGCAAGCAATAACAAAACTGCAACCGCCCAAAATCTACATCTCGCAACCAACCGAGGGCAAAACTACCGAGGAAATAAAGCAACAACGCAATCAAGCCGAAACGCACCTAAAAGACCTCTACGAAAACCCAATCTTCATAACTTCCGTCAGAGCATTCGGCTTTACCGAGCAGGTAGGCAAAAAAGCAGAAGTGTTATACACAGCAAAAAGCATAGAGCAACTTTCGCAAGCCGACACAGCTGTATTCATCGAAGATTGGCGAAATGACCGCATTTGCCTTGTGGAGTATCACGTTGCACGAGAGTTTCACATACCATTGTTGTTTTCGGATGATTTTGCACTTCCATGGACAACCTAAGAGAGGAGCAACAAAAATGACAACATTTATAACAGCCGTAATCGCCCTTTTCACCACATTTTTAATATTTGGCTACCTTAAAGATTGGGTAACAAAGCAATCTTTTTCAATAAAACTTAAGCAACTAATAGATGCGGCGGAAATTTACGAACAGCAATCAGAATCACTAACCGATGCAATGTTTCAAAATTGGTATGTAAATTCGTTGTTCGTGCTTGCAGAAACTGGCAAAAATAAAGGTTTTGATTATTCTTTGATAATTGCGTATCAGCAACTTACAAGAAACATCGCAAAGTCAAACAATCGCCCATTTGAGAAAATGTATGGATGTGTATATTGGCTATCTGTTTTAACAACCGAATTATCAAACGAAACAAAATCTGAAACAAAAGACATCTTGTCAAAACTATGGACAAACTAAAATACAGCCAATACGAATGGCAAATAATCCTGCAAAACGTGGACACAGGCACACAATACAACATAACAAACATCACAACCGAGGCAACTTACACCACCGAACTAATGACAGGCAACGCAGGAACTTTAGAGTTGCAACTGGTCAACATTCCAGACGAACTATCAGCTAAAAAAGGTACGGAAACAGTGGACTTCCTAACAAAAGTGGATGCTAACAAGCACGGACACACCGTCCAATTTAGCATAAGTGGCGAGGGCATTTTCCTAGGCTACATCACAAACGTAGAAATAACCGAGCAACACAACTTCAAAATAACCGCCCGAGATTCAATCTTTTGGCTAAAATCCAAGGATTACCTCTACACCGAAGACATGACCGCAAGCGACATTTTCGCAGATGTAGCCAGCCGAAAAGCCAACATAAACCACGCCGTAAGGGTGGGGTCGAGTGCCGTGCTAAAACCCTACAATTACAGTTTTGATTACACAATGTTCGCCCAAATAGAACACGCCATAAAAGCTGCTATTTTAGCCGAACCAGGAAATTGGTATATTATCCGAGACGAGTTTGGAACACTAGTATTTACCGAACTTTCCGAGTTGTTCACAGGAATAATTTTGGGCGACCTGCCCGTCCGGCAGGCGGGTGACGAATACGCAATAAGCTACAAATACAACAGCACCATAGAACAAGAAACCTACAACTACATCAAAGCCTTTCGCCCAAATGAGGATATAGGTATGTTCGACACATGGGTAGCAAAAGATTCCGACAACATAAGCCGTTGGGGACAACTGAACAAAATTGTCGAAGTTGACAAAGAAATGACTGATGCGGAAGTTTACCGCCATACAAGAGAACTACTAGTTTTTCACAATCTACCCACAGAAACATTCTCAATTAAAGCCTTTGGACACATCGGCGTATACGCTGGCAATGGAATAACCCTGCAAATAGGCAAAATTGGGCAACAAGGCCCGCCTGCCGGACGGGCAGGGCATTATTGGGTAGAAAAAGCCAAACATACCTTTCGCAATAATTATCACGTTATGGATTTAGAGTTGTTCTATTTTAACGGTTAAAAGGAGTTGAAAAAATGCCATATACAGCTGCTGACCTAGTAAACATAATGAAAGATTGTGCTGAGGAAACCATAGCCGACAAAAAAACAAGCCGCATACTTTTCGGCGAAGTAACGCAAATAAACCCGCTACGCATTCTGCTAGAGGGGCACGAAAAGCCCATGCGAGAGGATTTCTTTTACCTAACAAGCAACGTAAAAATATGGGAAGAAGAGATACGCATTAGAAGCATCGAGGGGACGTTTTCAGCCCTTGGAGATATGCTTGATATATTTATCCAATCGGACGAAATAACCGCAACACAGCAAGCAGAAACGGCAAATAAGAGCATACAAACCGAAACGCTTACCAAAAGCAAATCGGACGAAACAAGAAACTTTTCAACAAGCAGCCCAACAGGCGACTGGACATTAGCAACCCCAGTGAATCCAGCAATCGACAACCTAGCGGCAACAAGCCCCTACAGTCGCACAGAAAGCCAGCAACAAGCAAGCCGCAACCTTTCAGCAACCGAATCTTCCACTACAATCAACATCGAAGAACTGCAAACTCAAGTAACACAACAAAAAGCCGAACATCATATACAAATAAAAAGCAACGCTACAATAAAAATCCAAGTAATAGAAAAGCCCTTTAGAGATGACACCAATCGAGACCGCAACCGCCACACAGATGTACGCACAGGCGAAGAAGTCCCAAGTAAACGCAACGCCAACATAACCTGGACAGACACTAGCGAAGACGACAGCGCCTATTACGACCAAACGCTCAAAATGAAAGTAATCAGAGGGCGCGGCTTAAAAGTAGGCGACAAAGTTTTATGCACTAGCCATAACAACCAACAATTATTTATCGTACACGAAATTTTGAACCGAGTACCATAAAATCTTAAAAAGAGGAGAATAACTATGATAGACACAAAAGTAATAAATTTAATCGAGCGAATCAAAAAGGAAAAACTCCGCAAAGCGGACATCAAAGCCAAGATAGAAAAATTGGAAAATCAACTAAAAGCCGAAATGGAAACACGCAACCAAACCGAGGCAGTTTTCGGCATTTTCAAAGTATTTTACAAAGAAGTTGAAACCAATCGCATCGACACAACTTCGCTAAAAAAAGAATTGCCAGAGATTGCCCAACGCTTTATGACAACGATATTTTCCAAACGGCTTGATATTAGGTAGCGAAAATGATTCCGCAACACCAAAACCCACTAACCACCGTACCAAGGCGGCGAGTTTACCCAACGCTAACATTCAAGCATTTTGTCTACGAACGCACAAGCGAGCGACAACCGCACCGTTCACGCATAACCACGCACATCGATGGTCTCGAAGCCATGGAACAGCGTGTTCGCCACATTTTAATGACAGAACGCTATCGTTACAACATTTATCCGCCTTGGTACGGCGTTGAATTAGAAAAATATCACGAAAAAGATTTTGCCTATTTTAAGGCAACAATCCACCAAACGCTACTGGATGCACTAACCACAGACGACCGCATTGATAACG
>WRKF01000063.1 GCA_009778165.1 Defluviitaleaceae bacterium | reverse complement strand
TATTCCACTTAATTCTAGCCCTTTTTAAAATAAAATTAAGTGGAATAGCTTCCTAAATTCAGCAGTTTTAGTGTGAATTTAAAGGGCTAATTTAAAAGGGAACTGCTTTAGGCCATGTCATAGATAAGTTGAAACACTAAAACCTAACCTGATAAAACCCTCGAAAAACAGGGTCAAGGGGCTAGCCCCTTGCGGGGACAGGCATTGCGTAGCCTCCACCTATCTCTATGTAGCTACGCAATGCCACGGGGCAGAGCCACAGTTTTATGACACGCCCCTATTTTGTTTTAATGGGCATATTTTTGCATAAAACCCAAGCTATGGCTCCAAGTATAACCACTACAAACGCCCCCGCTCCCCACATTTGTGCAGAAATATTTCCTCTTTCCAAAAAGTTGTAATATGTTAGTGCGGAAATTCGCCATATGCTGATTCCGGTCGAAAAAACAAGGAATATGATGACAGCACCAATTATCGGATGAAACCGCACAAATACAATGGTGGGAATAAAACCCAGAAAATAAAACACCCATGTGCCTAAAGTTAGCAATGCGGCAACCGTCGTAAAACTTAGCTCAATAAAATAAAAATTGTACGCGACAGAGATTAAAACTACGCCAACTACATTAAAGATTCCCAAGCCGATAACTCGGGCAATCATAATCTCTTTGCGGGTCACACCTCTTTGAACAAAAGCAGATATGTTTATTGCATAGTCTATTCCGGAGCTAAGGGAGCCAAAAGTGGCAAAGCCAACAATACCCCAAAAATAAAATATCCAAAATATTTCTGGGCCAACCGAGTAAAGGACATTAAGATGCTCGTTAAAAATGGCTAGGTCTACAAACATTAAAAATGTACTAACTACAAGAAGTACAGGCAATAAAGTCAACAAATGTTTGCAAGTGTCTACTACATCTAATTTAATTAGCTTTTTGGTGTTTTGTGTCATTATTTCTCTCCTTCCGTTAAGTTTATGAACAAGTCTTGCAAGTTCATTTCTTTTGTTGCATCATAATTTGCGTTTTGCACAAGTTTCCCTTTGTGGATTATAACTACTTTGTCAAACAAATACTCAACCTCGGAAATTAGGTGAGAGGACATTATTACAGTACGCGGGTGCTGCTCCTGCTCTTTTATAAGCTCATCGTAAAATATTTGGCGGTTGGGTGCGTCCATGCCAACATATGCTTCGTCGAAAATCGTTAAACTGCAACGGCTAGCAAGCCCTATCGTTATGATAACAGCAGACTGGTGTCCTTTAGATAACCTTCTCATCCGTTTATCTAAAGGCACTTCAAACCGCTCAAGCAGGTTGTGGGCATAATCCATATCAAAATTTGGGCGAAATATTGCTGCTTTTTTCAAATATTTTTTAACTTTTGTGTAATCTTCTGCAAAATTTTTTTGATAAATAAAATTTATGTGGGGAGCGTATGCACTGTTTTCAAAAACGTTTTCACCGTTTATTGTAACACTACCCGCAAAAATCTTGCGATAACCTGCAATAGCAGAAAGCAAGGTAGTTTTTCCGGCACCGTTGCGGCCAATAAACCCGTAAATATTGCCGGGTTCAAAGATATGGCTAAACCCATCTACTGCGGTGTGGTTTGTAATCCCCCTCAAAGACAGGCTACGGTAAATAACAGAAACATTGTCTACTCCTACAGTAATTTCTTTCATTTGTCTGATTCCTCCTATTTTTCTTGATTTTTCAACACGCTCTCCTATTGAGAATATTTTGGAAAAGTGCTATTAATAATTTCTAAAACTTCCTCTCTTTCCATGCCCAAATTGTGGGCTTCTGTAACCAAAGGCATTACAAAATTTTCAGCAAAACTCAATCTTCGTGCAATTAACAGTTGCTCACGTGCTCCGGGGGCAACAAACATCCCGACCCCCCGTTTTTTGGAAATTATGCCTTCGTCAACCAATATTTTGATACCTTTGGTCACGGTAATGTGGTTAATTTTGTAAAACTTAACTATTTGCGTGGTAGAAGGAATCTGCTCCCCTTCCCGCAAAATCCCCTGCATAATTTGTGCTTCTATCCTCTCCTTAATTTGGATAAATAGAGGCTCACTTTCGTTAAATGTCCCAAGCAATAGCATCACCTCTCAGATATATGGTTATATGCATAAGTATATAACTATATTAGTTGTTTGTCAAGTCTTTTTTTTAGAATTTTCAATTCCTCAAATTTTCACCCTGCAAACGGTATTTTTCGCCGTTTCGACAAATCCCGGAACCTTTGCCGAGGCATTGGAGTTGATGAAAAGAAAATTTAATTTGTCATAACGGCCAAGCAGTTCAAAAAAATGAGTTGACTAAAAAATAGCAAATATGTATAATGTAACATATAGGAAAAGGTGAGAGCTGTATTTTAACATACATGCAAATATAATGGAGGTCATTATGAAATTCAAGTTTAAAGGCAAAATTTTCGCTGCAATGTTTTTAAGTGTAACAATGCTGTTTTTTGCCATGGGGCAAGGTATTACGGCAAGTGCAAACACCGGCGAGCTTGCCGAAGACGGTACTTTTAGAACTGCTGTACCCGGCCGCAATGGTGCAGTAGAAGTGTTTACCACATTTAGTAACGGAGAAATAGTTAGTGTAGAGATAGGCGAGCATCTGGAGGACATGGTTTTTGTTGGCAGAGCAATAGAAACAATAACCGATGCCATCGTAAACTACCAATCCATTCTTGTGGATGTGGTGGCAGGTGCTACAATCACATCTATGGCGATTAGGTTAGCTGTAGCAGAAGCTATATTGGAAGCCGGAGGAAGCCTTGTAACGTATAGTTACACACCTACCGTAATACCTCAACCCGACGAAACCATTAATGTGGACGTGGTTGTTGTTGGTGGCGGTTTATCGGGGATAACGGCGGCAGCTGTTGCAGCAGACAGCGGTGCGCAAGTGGCATTGTTGGAAAAAACCACTTTGCTTGGCGGGGCATCCCTCATGTCGTTTATGTCCTTTGCTTATGGTACGCAAGTGGCTGTAGATGCAGAGGACAACGTACAGCAACAAATTGTTGATAGGTTTAACATGTGGTTACAAAGAGAGGCGTTTAGGGTAGATGCAAACTTGCTTAGTATGTATCTAAGAAACCAAGGGCCGGCTCACGACTATCTAATAGAAGCGGGCATATTTAACCCTCCCGGCGACGGTCCGTTCCCCGCCCCGGCTCGCGCCCGCCCAATGCTTGTAATGCCATATACGGCTCGTGTTCCAATTTTTGAAACAATGATGCAAGAAAGAGTAGTGGATCGTGGCGGTTATTTGTTTATGGAAACGAGAGGCACGGAGCTTATTTATGAAGATGGGGCAGTGATAGGTGTTATTGCTCAACGCAGAGACGGCTCTATTCTTACTGTTTATGCCAGCTCTGTAGTTATTGCTACAGGCGGTTTTGGCGGCAATGCACAACTGGTATACGAACGCTCGGGAGTAAGAGCCAGGGCAGGTGCACCAATCACAGCCCAGGGTGATGGTATACAAATGGCTTGGGATGTGGGGGCGCGTGTACCGCACAACATTACCGGCGGGCTTATGCTTCACCAAACCCTTGCGACTGCCGATCTAACCGGCAGAGAGTTTGACTTACTGCATTTACGAATGCCTATGATGCTTTCTTACGTTCCCTCATTGCTTAGAGTTGACCATATGGGAAGACGTTATGTAAACGAAGGTATACCGGCAGGGCAGTTAAGCGCCGCTGTTGCAACATCTAACAGTGCCGCATTTACCGGTGGTTATACGTACATACTTGTATCACAACAAACAATTAACAATCTAATAACAGGTGGTTTAGAGGGTATAGGTTTTACCGGGGGGCTTGGTATGCCACCACAATACACCCCGCCCGGTCTTGCCCCCGATATCCCCTGGCCATACATACAGCAGGTAATGGATGCTATAGTAGAGCAAGGTACAGGCTTTTTTGGCAATACAATAGAAGAACTGGCAGTTGCCGCAGGAATGTCGCCGGAAGTTTTAAGATACCACTTTGACCGATACCAAACATCTGCATTGGCAGGTTTTGACGAGTGGTTTGGCAAAAACCCGGATTGGATGATACCTTACTGCGATGGTCCGTTTTGGTTTGTTCAGTCCACATATAACCAGTTGGGGACTGTTTCAGGACTTATTGTAGACACAAACTTGCGTGTGTTAGACACAAGCAACAACCCAATACCCGGGCTTTTTTCTGTAGGTAATGATGCTAGTAGCACACTGTACAACAATATGTACACAAGCTCAGGAGATGGTGTTGGTTGGGCTGCCACATCCGGCTTTGTGGGCGGTGCCTATGCAGCAGCCTTTGCACTGGGAGAATAAAAACAAATAATAAACACAAATAATAAACACGACACTATAGCAATTTAGTAACTCGGAAGCAAATTGGAAGCAATTGGAAGCAAATCATAGGAAATTTTTCTTGCCTTTTTCCTGCTCTGTTTAACCTATACAGTTGTTTAGCCTAAAAATATCCCATTTTTTAAGCTGAACAACTGTAGCTTAACTTTTTTTGAGTTTTTGATTCAAACAGAAAAAAGCCAATTCGCTATAGGAGCAACAAAAATGAAATTTTGTCCGAATTGTGGCAATCAATTAGCAAAAGATGAGTTTTTTTGCACAGAATGTGGAACGAAAATTGAAGTGGCAGAAAAACCGGTGCATACGCCGCCACCGGAACCGCTGTTATGGGAAGTGCCGCCGCTACCGGAGCCACCCGAACCGACACCCACACCTGTGGTAACAATAGATAAAGCTGCTGCTATGGATTCTTTGGGGTCCATGGAAAAGCAAATGGATATGGGTGAACCCAAACGCAAAGCCACCGATGCTTATGAAAGAAATATGAGAATCGTGCCGGATTCTGTTAAGGCAATAGAGGGCGAAATTCCCATAAGGCAGTACAATATTGCGGTGTTACGCAACCTTTTAAGATTTGGGCGATCAGAAGGCCGTTTACAAATCACAAACAAACGGGTTATTTTTCGTGCAACGGGACGCTCTATTGGAGGACGAACTGCTTTGCAGCAAGAATTTTCATTAAACGAGATTGTTACAAGCGTGGATGCCATAGTTGCCCACCGTTTTAGCTTTTTTCATCTTGTTTGCGGGTTTTTGGTAATGCTTGCTTTTGCCGCAATAGGTGTAACAATTTCGTTAGCAGAAATAGGTGCGGATTGGGGTACACACGGCGTTTTTGAAATTTTAATAGCGGCTTTTTTTGTACTAATGATGGTACTCCTTGATGGCGGTCTTGGTGGCATGGGTGGTATAGATTTTAGCATGTTAGGCTTAGCACTGGGGTTTGGCGGGCTTATAGGGTTTGCTATACTGCACAAAAAATCCCTGTTTAAATTAGTGCTACCGGGGCTTAGTTTTGGCGGGTTTTCTGTTGTTATGCTTACAGGCACTACAGTGTCGGCACTGCTGGTTCTAATATCCCTTGTAAGCGTGGTTTTTGGGTTAGCTTTGCATTGTTTGCGTCCGGATTTGGAGTTTACGATAAAAACCAAAAGTGCGTTGGAACAATCCCCGCCTATCCGCATAAGACGCAACAGGGTTTTTTGGTTTTTTAAACAGCAGGACAGTATCGGATTTTCTGAAGTAATGCCAACCTCTGAAACAGAGAGCGCTATAAGAGAGATTAGTGCAATAATTGACGATATACAGACGCGTGGGGATTTATAGCAAATTAACTTTTCGTTTTCCCTTTTAAATCAGCAAAGTTAATTTGCTTTCCTTAATTCAGCACTTTGTGATTTTTAAAGTTGAGGCAACTATTAAGAAAAGTGCTATAGGTGTTGAGAAATGGGATTGAAAGTGTTAAAAAAATTTAAACCTGCAATTATAATCTTTGTAATTATTTTTGTAATTCTAGTAATAATTGCAGGTTTATATAGTTTCAATCAATTTATGCCGCTTCCAAATAGTGCAATAAACGGTAGTTGGGCATTGGCTTTTTTAGAAAGTGAACATTCGCGTAATTCTAAAAGCATTGATGAGCTAGCAGAAAATTCCGCTCTTGTGCTTAGAGCAGAAGTTTTAGACCGACGTATAGAAGTTTTCGGTTGGGGCGGTGGAGATCCATTCTTTAATCGGCGTAGCGAAAGTCAGTGGGCTCAGTTTTATGTATACAGGTTAAAGGTATTAAATCCTTATAAAGGCACATTGAATAACGGCTTCACTGTAAAAACAGATGATGTTATAGAGATTTTCCAATACAGAAGTTTGTCTAGCCGATTTAGTGGTGAGCTTGATTGGATACCTATAACCATATTTGATATAATTCCGTCAGATATACTAATTACCCTCCAAAACACTCCCTCAATGCTTCACCTAAATTAGGGTGATTTTTGATTATTTTTCGCAACTTTTTCTTGAGATTTGCGAAGAAATTTTCTATTGGTGATA
>WRKF01000062.1 GCA_009778165.1 Defluviitaleaceae bacterium | reverse complement strand
GAGAAATATCCGGCCTTATATCGGAAATTACTGAAATTTCTAGCGAACAGTTAGAAGCTATTTCAAACGTTAACATGAGAGTGTCTGAAATAAACGGAGTTGTTACAGATATTTCTGCCACCGCACAAGAATCTGCCTCCGCTTCAGAAGAGCTAAGCTCCCAGGCAGAAGTTTTGCGAGAAAGAATATCTTTCTTTAAAATTAAAGAGTAGCAAGTAAAGATAGCGGGTAAGGGAATAAACGTAAGCACCGGTATGGTCGATTAACTTTAGAGGAGCCTTATTTAAAGTTAATCGACCACGGTAGTTGGAGGCTTGCTTAGCCTCGTTTTCGATGCAAATTTTAGCGGTGGTAGTTGTTCTATGAGTTATGTAGATGCATAGACGCTAAAACTTTAAATAAAGTGGGGTTTGTATAATGAAACAGACTGGGATATACACAATTGAAGAAATAAAAAACAAGTTAGCTCCAATTTTTGAAGAAAGGGGCGTTATAAAGGCTGTTTTATTTGGTTCTTATGCAAAGAACGAAGCTACAGAAGATAGTGATGTTGATATGGTGGTTCATGTAGATGAGGAAATGTCGATACTGGATTTTGCTGAAATTGCAGATGTTGTCATTAACCGGTTGGGTAAAGAAGTGGATTTCCTGTATGCCGATGACATTATACCGGGAGGAAGAATAGACCTAGAATTAAGAGAGGGCGGTGTCATTATATATGACAAATATTAATAACCCTGATATCGAAAGACTAGAAAAGATAAGAATGCATTGTTTTAATATCCAAAAAACACTACAGAATATTAATCTTGAGGTATTCACTTCCGAAAATGGCGTAGATATAAGAGATAGTTCTTCTTTTAGGTTGTTTCAGATAGGCGAACACTCAAATAAACTGTCTAAGGACTTTAAGGAACGATACCCCGACTTTAAATGGGCTGCTATATATCGGTTTAGGAATATTTTAGGTCACGATTACGAGAGTGTCAGTCATAAGGCGATATGGAAAACCTGCAAAAACGACATCCCCAAACTTCTTAACTATGTCGATAAAATAATTAATGATATAGAAAAGACCCAACAATCCGAAAAAGAACAAGAAGTTCGCTCCGAAGAAGGCGAGGGCGATTTTTAATGTCCAGAAAGGAGAATTAAAATTATTAGTAGGAAAGCTGGCTAATATAATAATAGACGGCGTGGCAGTAACATGAGGCGGAAAGCTCGTGGATAACGGCTGAACGTGCCGAGGGTGGGTTCACGGAACACGTTGGTGTGAGAGGTGAGGTTGTGCTTGCTGAAACAAACAACTTTACCGGAGAAATAACTTTTAGTTTGGATGGAACTGCTGTAGCAAATTAACTTTTCGTTGCCCATTTTAAACCGGAAAAGTTAATTTGCTTTCTTTAATTCAGCAGCTTCAAAAAAGTATACGGACAATGAAATGCACAACCGGCTATACCCTGTTTTCCTTTAGCGTTTTCCTGGAATTTATAATATACCATATCAGTATACAACTCCCTCTAAATATCATTCCTATACTTAAACCGATCCATATCCCTGTTAGCCCCAAGGGTCCTCGGCTAAGAATAAAAGCCAGGGGAACACGCAGTGCATTAAATGTAATGCTACTTATGGACGGCGGTATTGTAAGCCCTCTGCCACGAAAACATCCTGCCGCAACACCTTCTAAACACGTAAAAATTTGCACAAACGCCAAAATACGCATATATTCAATTCCCATTTGTAGTTCGTGTGGGTCGCTCAAAAAAATCCCCATTAACTGACCGGCAAAAACGAACATAACCAGACCAACAATTAGCCCCCAACTTGTCATCACCCCAACAGATATTTTGAACCCTGCCCGCACTCTGGAAAACTTACCCGCTCCAAAATTTTGGCCTATAAAAGCAGTAACAGCGGAGGCGAACCCGCCGCCTATTAGCCAGCTAAGCGATTCAATTTGAGAGCCTACCCTTTGCACAGCCAAAGCCCCCACTCCAAACTCTGCCACAAAACGTGTGGAAATCATTGACAAAAATGTAAAAAAGGCGCTTTCTAAAGCAACGGGGATACCCCATCTAAAAATCTGCCCAATATATTCTTTGCTCGGCAAAATAAGCAGTTTGAATTTGTCAAATGGGCGCTGTTTGTGTTTTTTCAGCACACATATAAATATCAAAAAACCAATAATTTGTGCAATGGCTGTAGATATTGCCGCACCAATAACTCCTAGCCCAAATACAAAAATAAAGAGCGGGCTAATGGCTATGTTTACTAAAAGGGCTGCGGAATTTATATAAAAAGGTATTTTTGTATTACCGGATCCGTTAAAAATACCCGTAACTACCGAATTTGCGTACATGAAAGGTATAGCAACGGACACATACAGCAAATAGTGTTGGGTAAGCTGCACAACGTATTGGTCGTCTATATTAAAAAAACCCACCAGCTGCACCCGCCCAATAGCCAAAAAAAGACCATATGCAATGCCCAAAATAATGGATAGGGTAAAAGCGTTTTGGGCAAAGTTTAGAGCCGTTGCGCTATCGCCTTTGCCAATGTTTTGGCTAACACCAATCTCTGCACCCATGCGCCCAATAAGCAACAGTGCCATACTTAACCAAAGGTACATGCCCCCGCCGCCACCGGCGGCGACAGCACCGGAAGAAAGGCGGCTAAGCCAAAACATATCCACCAAATTGTGGGTCATTTGCACAAAAGATGTTGCCATTATGGGGACAGCCATAAGTATTAAATTTTTGAGTATATTACCTTGTGTCAGGTCTAGGGCACCGCTTTTTTTCGGAATCATAAGTTTTCAATATAACCTTTCAACAGATTTATTGCTTTTTCGGTATCAGCTTTTGTTACGTCGTTGTGGGTTACAAAACGATATTTGTTACCATCCTCTGCTCCGTTTATTTTTACCCCGTTTTTTAGCATATAGTTTACAAATTCGCCGTCATTTATTGGCTTGTTTATGTGAAAAAATACCATGCTAATATGCACCTTTGTTTTGTCTATGTCTATATAGGGCAATTGAACCAGGGCGTTTGTAAGGTGTTGTGCGTTTTCGTGGTCATCGCCCAAGCGTTTTGTCATTTTTTGTAGGCTAATAAGGCCTGCTGCCGCTAATATCCCGGCTTGTCGCATACCGCCCCCCAGCATTTTGCGGTATTTTCTTGCACGAGCTACAAAAGGCTCATCGCCGCACAAAAGAGAACCAACGGGGGCACACAGACCTTTAGAAATACAGAACATTACTGTATCGCAATACTTTGTTACTTCCTTGGCATCTACCCCCAAATATAGGGAGGCATTAAAAAGGCGAGCACCGTCTAAATGAACAGGTATATTGTGCTTTTTTGCGGCTTTATACGCACCCTCCATAGTTGCTAAGGGTACAACCGTGCCGTTGCAAAGGGCGTTTTCTAAGCAAAGTAAACTTGTTGTGGGCAAGTGTATATCGTTTGGGCGTATAGAGTTGTTAACGTCCTCTGCTGATATTGTGTTATCTGAATTATTTATCAGCCGATAACCCACTCCGGAAAGAACAGATGCCCCTCCCACCTCATAAGTTACTATGTGAGAGTTATAGCCAACTATTATTTCATCTCCGCGTCTTGTGTTTGCCATAATAGCAAGCTGGTTGCCCATAGTACCCGATGGCACAAAAAGAGCCGCTTCTTTACCAACCATGGCAGCTGCTTCTTTTTCCAGCTCTGCTACCGTTGGGTCATCTTGGTAAACATCATCACCTACAGTCGCTTTTGCCATAGCTTGGCGCATTTCCTGTGTAGGTTGTGTTACTGTGTCTGAACGTAAATCTATCATTGGTGGTTTCTCCTTTTTTTTTAAAACAACGTTAGCTGTGTGCTACCATAGCCCGCTTTATAATGGTATATTATCGCTTTCATATTATACAGCAACCCAAGCCGTTCACACTCTGTTGTAAACACCTTAAAAAGCCCCTTGGCGTTGTAGGATGTACAGATGTAGCTAAGACCAAACCGTTTATTATATTTTTTTGTTGTGCCAGGCATTATGTTATCAATGTGTTCGTAGTAATATTCACGGTTTCCGCTTCGTAATGTCATCCCCATATAAGTATACACAAACTTTGCTCCTGCCTCTTTTGCCATGCGGCAAATCTGAACTATGTTATCTTCTGTATCACTAACATAGGGTAGGAGTGGCACTATTAGCACCCCGCAAAAAATACCCTGCTCTGCAAGTGCGTTCATAGCTTCAAACCTTTTAGAAGCGGGGGACACATTTGGTTCCAGTTTTTTGCACAGCTCATCATCTGCTGTGCTAATGGAAAAAAGCGCAATAACCGGTGAATGCGATTTTATGTCTTGCAAAATATCTGCATCACGAGCAATCAAATCTGATTTTGTAGTGAGACCTATGCCAAAGCTAAAGGCGTTTATCAGTTCCAGTGAATTGCGGGTTAGTTTTAGCTCCTTTTCTAAGGGGTTGTATGGGTCGCTCATTGCACCGCTGCCTACAACTCCCGTTTTGACCTTTCGCCTTAAATCGTTGCGGATAATTTCTAGTGCATTTTTTTTAACTTTTACCGTGTCAAAATCTGTCACTTTATAGCAGTCGCTGCGGCTGTCGCAGTAAATGCAACCGTGTGAGCAACCACGGTAAATATTCATATTGTAGTCCAACCCAAACCATTGGTCCGGGCTTTTGTTTTTAAATATTATATTTTTTGCAGGTATTGTTTCTATTATTGTTTCCATTAATTTTTTCCATTATTTTTTGTTGGCAGTATGGCACAACTCACTTAACCCACCGTTTTTTCATAAGGTTCCTCCTAATTTAATATGGGGTGGGTTTAAATCGGTTTAAATCGAAACGCAATATTTGTTTTTGTTTTATCGTATTCGGTTTAGTATACCACTATTGCTCACTATTGGCAATAAGTTTCAAAAAAGTATAAAAACAGCGAAATACGGACTACTACAAACACATTGTAATGCGAACTAACGCAGACTCTAACGCTTTTCACAAAAGGGTGTAGCAAAAAACGTTGATGCACTCCTCTCGGACATTTTTGACTTGTTTTGTTATCGAGCATATTTTATAATGGGGTTATCTTTCTAAACCATAGGATTTTTATATTTTTCTTAAATTTTTTCTAATATAAAGCATCACATAGAGTCACACATCGGGTGTGACATAGAGAGTTTCATAGTTCGCATTAGAACGAGCCAAAATTTGCTCTAAAACGCCCTTATAACGCCATTTTGTCTTTATCGTTCGCTGTTTTTTCTCTTTTAATTTTCGGTTTTTAAGACTTGAATCAAGGTAATTTTCACAAAAGGGTGTAGCAAAAAACCTTTTCATGGTCGTTTCGTAAATGATTTTAAATGGCTTAAAACTAGAACTTTAGTGGTTGGTAAGGACCAGTCCCCACAGCGGACTTTCACCATCTAGATATTCTGTCATGCGTGGCACACAGTAAAAAGTCTGTGTACACTCATAGCGGTTACACAGACTTTTTGATACATGGGTCGGGATTTATCTTTGCGATAAGTTTGTTGTTTACATCACCAAACCTTCTCGCATTATAAGAAGCTCTACAAGTTAGCAAAAAAGCTGTTACGAAAATCATTTGCTATATTATCAAGGTCGTTGTTTAACCCTATCCTCCCGGCATCTCTGCTTGGGTCAAACCCGCCGTTTGCTATAGCGAATGGTACAATTAACTGCCCAAACTGCATCAAAACCTCTTTGAGTTGATCTCGCATTTCTTCGAGCTTATCCATAAGTTGCGACCACCTACCCCAAAGGTCCGGCGATGAACTATAAAGCATGGTTATTTCACTCCTCATATCAAACCAAAAAGACACAGTGCGAGATGTAGCATGCCATGAAATAGCCTGCTCTTTGGATAAGTATAACTCCTCCAAAAGTTCGTCCAACTCAACACCCGTAAAATTTCTTTGAAGTAAATCTCTAATTTCTGTAAATTTAGAGGCTATATTATAAAAAGATTGCGAAATACTTATATTATCGCGTTGATAATGAAGTGGGCCTGAAGGACCAGCTGCGGCATGCCACATAATGTTAGTAAACATGTTAGTAAATATAGTAGACTGATTAGTACTACTCTCACTAGACGGTCCTCTCGACCAATCTACAAATAAGCGTGGATTAGAAAACAAACGTTTACTATTACAATTAATGTAAAACCAACGATTATCAATTTCTTCTAAAGCACCGGTTATACCATTTTCAGACTGTGCAAGCTCTTTAAGGTAAGCGTTGTAGTGATTGCCTACAGTTAAATTATCTTCA
>WRKF01000061.1 GCA_009778165.1 Defluviitaleaceae bacterium | reverse complement strand
CACCAATCCGGAAAAACTTTTGAAAAAACTTATTTCTCTCTAATTTCGGCATATATACTTGTTTTGTGTTGCTTTTTTGTTGTGTTTTGTATAAAATACCTAAGTGCTAAGTGCTATTAGCATAACTATACTAATCATATTTACTTTTTTTCTGGTAAGCCTTCGTGCGTTTCTCCTGGCAATGAATTCAATAAATTTGCGAAAAATAATTAGTTGTGGTATAATATATGATGTAATACAGTAATATAAATGTAATGCAAAAAACGAAAAACAATGAATTTTACGGAAAATTTGGATTAGGCTTGGAAACAGTGAAGAAAGGATGGTAATAATGCAAAATTATAACAACGAGAACACATCGCTACAGCTAAAAACTCCCAATTTTATTATAGTTGAAGAGGCAGAGGCCATAAAACATGAAGATACGCAGCCCAGCCCGCCACCATATATTAACTTCAAAAGAAAAAGAGGTAAATCTTTTGGTACAAAGATAAGCATGGTAATGGCTTTTGTGTTGCTTGGCAGTTTTGGTATGGGGCTCGGTATTGGCACCGGATATTCTGTTATTAACAGGCTAAACCCCACAGCGGAGCCGGTGTCGCACTTTCCTCAAGAGATGCTGTTAGCCGCTACGGCACCGTACAATATCGGAAGCAGTATGGTATCTGCTGTTGATCGGGTTTTACCTTCTGTTGTTAGTATAGAAACTACCACAATACGCCAAACAGGCGGCCCCGGTTTTTCTAGTCAATTTTTTATCGAAAGGGAAGTGCCTGCTTCAGGTACAGGCATCATTTTTTATTTGGACGATACAAATATCTATATTGTAACAAACGAGCATGTTATTAGCGAAGCCGATAGCATTAACATATATTTTGGTCGCAGCCGCAACAATGGTGTAGAGGCTTTTGTTAAGGGGCGTTATGTGCCTTCTGATTTGGCTGTTCTGTATATTCCCCGCGATTCTTTGAGCAGCGCACAAATTAATAACATAGTAGTTGCCGAGTTTGGCAATTCTTCTGAAATGCGGATCGGCGAGTTTGTCATGGCAATTGGCAACGCTTTGGGACAGGGCATTTCGACAACTATAGGTGTGGTAAGTGCCACGGATATAGAGATACAGATAGATAACCGCAGTATTAGGGCAATGCAAACAGATGCAGCCATTAACCCGGGCAATAGCGGTGGCCCGCTCATAAACTCCGCAGGGCAGGTTATTGGCATAAACACTGTAAAAATATCGCGTCCCAACGTATATGGCATGGGCTACAGTATCTTATCTAACATAGCTATACCCATAATAGACAGCATAATGAATGAAACGGCACGACCAATCTTGGGCATTACCGGCAACGATCTATACAATCTAAGCGAATATGCCCGTAACAACATTACTCTCGAATATGAGATTGATGATGGCGTATTTGTGATTAGGGTGCAGCGAAACAGCGGTGCAGAAAGGGGCGGTCTACAGCCATATGATGTGATAACCCATTTTAACGGGCGTGTTGTTATTAATATGAACATGTTGCGAGATTTCCTTTCCGAACAATCCCTTGGAGATAGGATAACGCTAGGCATTGTCCGCAACGGTGAAACAATGACGTTAGATGTGGAGCTTAGACAATTTTGAAAAGAAAACGTAGAAACAGCAAAAAGCCGTCTGCTCAGTTGTTGCCTGCTCAAATTGGCTTCGCTTTGTTGTGTGTAATCGCAATTGGCGCTCTTTATTTTTACCTTTTTTGGCAAGACGGTGGCTATACTTTTTGGCAAGATGGGGATTACACCTTTGTTCACTTCATAGATGTGGGACAAGGGGACGCAACTCTGATACAAACCCCTTCCGGCACAATGTTGATAGACGGGGGCGACAACCACATGGGGGACACTGTAGTAGATTATTTACTGCATAGTGGTGTATATTTTTTGGACTATGTAATAGCAACCCATCCCCATGCAGATCATATTGGTGGGCTAATATCCGTGCTGGATAGCTTCCCTATCGGTACTTTGATTATGCCGAACCGAGCCCACACCACCCTCACCTTTGAACGGTTTTTGGATGCAATAGAGCGTAATAATGTGCATGTTATAGAACCGATTGTTGGGGCGGTTATGGAGCTTGGGGATGCAGTTTTTACTGTTGTTGCACCAAACTCTTATGGTCATGCGGGGTTAAACGACTATTCTATTGTGATGCACATGGCATACGGTAATGTTAACTTTTTGTTCACAGGGGATGCGGAGGCAGTAAGTGAAAGGGAGATGTTGGCTTATGGGCATAATATTTCCGCTGATATATTGCGAGTGGGGCATCACGGGAGTAGTACCAGCACAATATACGAGTTTTTGCACGAGGTTGATCCTATTATTGCGGTGATTAGTGCAGGGTACGGCAACCCCTTCGGGCACCCTCACAACAGTGTTATTAATAGATTATACGACCGTGGTGTGTCCATTTATCGTACAGATTATCATGGACATATAGTAATTACCACAGACGGGCAAAATATTTGGGTAAATTAACCATGATAAGAGGACAAGTAGAGGATAAATAAATGAAATTTTCAATTAAATCTTTGTTATTTCCATTGTTGGTGCTTTTGGTCGGTTGCGGTTATAGCCTACAGGCTACGGATGCAACAGATATTATTAACGTTGAGCGTCCTACAGATTACCACCAACCTAGCCAAACTGCACAATATATTTCAACTACCGCAAACAGTTTCGCTTTTGATCTTGCAAATTTTCTTGCAGTACAAAAGGGTTCCGAAAACCTAGTGTTTTCACCATACTCTGTTTGGATGCCCCTTGCGGCTTTGGCAAATGCAGGCAACTATTTTATTGGCTCAAATGTGCAAGAAATTAACGATGCTGCTCACAGAGCAATATATAACTTAACCCAAAACGATGCAATACACATCGCTAACGCCATTTTTGTTGACAACTTGTTTGAACTGCAACAGGGTTTTATAGACGCATTTGCACAATATTTTGGAGCAATAGCCTATAGTGCGGATTTTGGCTTGCCAGATACAGTAGATGAAATAAACCGATGGGCATACAACAACACAAACGGTCGCATACCAGAAATATTGCAAGATTTAGATCCGGATGCAATGTCTGTCATACTAAACGCAATATATTTTAACAATAGCTGGCAGATCCCATTTAGCCCAAACCGTAACCAAACCCGCACATTTTACGGTGCAAATAGCAACCAAGAAAATATAACTTTTATGCAAAGGGAAGGAACGATACCCTATTTTGAAGATGACCATGTGCAAGCGGTTAGGCTTTACTACGAAAACGGATTCGGTATGTACATAATACTGCCCCTACAACAAACCGCAACAGAGTTTTTGCAGAATTTTACCATGGGTTATTTCACAGAAATATCAAATAGTGCAAGCTATACACCAAATGTGCTTATTACCATGCCAAAGTTCAGTATCGAAAACAACTTGCCATTATTAGACATTTTGAAGGCTATGGGGTTAGATGTGGAGCTTCCAAATTTGGTAGTATACAGCCCATACCCCATAGAGATAAGCAGGGTTTTGCAAAACGCCATGATAGAAGTTGATGAGGAAGGCACAGTGGCTGCGGCAGTTACAGCAATTGAAGTAGTACAAGAATCTCTACCATTTTTCACCTATTTCACCGCAGACAGACCTTTTGTGTTTGTGCTATATGGCGAGCATCAAGACAACCCGCAACAAATACTGTTTATGGGTATGTTAAATGAAGTGAAATAGCTATACTAAAAATGTTATATCAAAAAATACAGAGAGGCGGTTCGGTAGTGCTATATATTACAGAAGAAATAGAGGGCGGTATAGCCACACTAATACCCCTGTGTATAGAATTAAAACGTGAAGAAAAGCCCCAAGCCATACCCTTGTCATATTTGCCAAAAGGGATAAAAGAAGGGGATGTGATAAAAAAAATAAACAACACAGAAAAAAACCAGCCCGGTTTCGTTATAGATTCGGAACTGACCCAAAAACGGTTAAAAGAGGTTCAAAAACGGTTGGATATAATTTTTGGGAGGAGATAAAACATTTGAAAATCAGCACTTTTAACATAAGGCCTATAAAGCCCGAAGAAATTGATACAGCGGCAGAGTTATTGGCTGCCGCTTATTATGACGACATATTTTTTAAGTGGTGCGTTGATGATGATAGCCACCGTAGCAAAATAGTTTCAGAATATTACAAAATATACCTTAGCTCAAAAGGCTGTGTAGCTCATGTGGCGCAAAGCTCCGATTCCGATATGGAGATTGTAGGGGTTTCTGTTTGGTTACCGCGGGAAACAGAGGAAGGCATGTACGAAGCCATAAACAATGTCGTTGCTGATTATGCACCACAGTTTGATGCTGTTGCAAACAGATCCCACATGAACGAGCCGATAACCGGTCCCTTTTACCAACTGGTCGGCTTTGGGGTTGCAAAAAAATTGCAGGGCATTGGTTTGGGTCATGCACTGCTAAAATACCACATCGACATACTTGACAAGGCAGGTATACCAACATATTTGGAGGCCAGCACACCCTATTATGGCGGCGGAGTATATGGCAAATTTGGCTACAAACCATTTGGTGAGCTAATGGTGTTTACAGACACTGCCGTGCTGTATCCGCTGTATCGGCAAGCAAAGGAAACCAGTATAAACAAAAAAACTGCATTTATATACGATGAGAGTTATTTTTGGCACAATGCAGGAGAAGGTGCATTGTACGAGCCGGATGGTGGCTATCTCGAACCAGGCACCTACATAGAAAGCCCAAAGATAAAGCGTAGATTCAAAAATCTGTTGCAAAAAAGCGGCCTGATGGATAAACTGGAAAAAATAAAACCGATTGTTGCAACAGAAGAGCATTTGGAATATTTTCACACAAAACGGCATATAGAAAACGTAAAACAGCTAAGTAACGGCGATGGGGGGAATTGTGGTGATTCTGCCATTGTGGGCAGGGGATCCTATGAGATTGCCAAGCTGTCTGTTGGTGGGGCTATAGCCGCTGTTAGGGCGGTATCAGAAAATAATTTGATAAACAAAGCCTTTGTTTTGACACGACCTCCGGGGCATCATGCGGAGTCGGATCGGGGCATGGGGTTTTGTATATTTAACAACGCTGTTATAGCGGCAAAATATGCAACAAAAAACCTTGGAATAAAGAAAATACTTATCCTGGACTGGGATGCCCACCATGGTAACGGCACAGAAGACGCATTTTATGAAGACGATAGCGTGTTGTTCATATCTCTACACCAAGACAATTTGGAACCAATTGGCAGAGGGCGTAAAGAACATACAGGAAAAGGCAAAGGTGTTGGGTTTACTATCAACATACCCCTACATGCCGGCTCGGGAGATGCAGTTTACAAATACGCTTTTGAGCAAATTGTTATACCGGCGGCAGAGCGGTTTAAACCTGAACTGGTCATTGTATCTGCCGGGCAAGACACAAGCATTTTTGATCCATTGGCAAGAATGATGGTTTCTGTGGCAGGCTATCGTGATATGACAATTATGGCAAAGGGGATTGCAGACAAACACGCACAAGGGCGTATCGTTATCCTGCACGAAGGAGGTTATTGCCCGTCCTATGTACCCTTTTGTTCCCACGCCATTGTGGAAGAGCTGAGCGGCATATATACAGATGTGGGCGACCCCTTCATTTATGCCGTGGCAGGAACATCGTACCAAGAGCTAATGCCCCACCAAAAAGAAAGAGTAGAGGAAATACGGGATTTTCTTGATTTGTCTTAATTTAATTTTGATTTCAATCCTTTGATTTTAGTCTAATGAAGTTTATGCATGAGGGGGTACTATAGCAGTTCCGATGTTGAATCAGATTGAACCTACTATAGCACCCCCCATTATAGCAGTTCCGTAAAACTGCTGAATTTAGGAAGCTATTCCACTTAATTTTATTTTAAAAAGGGCTAGAATTAAGTGGAATAGCTATAAAAGAGAAAACTAATTCCAAACAAACATTATGGGACCCAGTACATAGCCCCCGATATATCTTACGGAAACCCCTGCCACAATACCTAAAAACGGATTTTTTGTAAGAATGGTAGCTGCCAAAGCAAAGGCGGCATCTACAGGGCTTCCCGTTACGTAAGCATCCATCCCCGCCATTACCGCATTTCTAAGGTTAGGGATAAAGGTACTAAAAAAACCGATAATAAA
>WRKF01000060.1 GCA_009778165.1 Defluviitaleaceae bacterium | reverse complement strand
CAAACAGCCCATACATGTACAGAAACGGGGAGCGGCTGCCGATATTAAACGTGGACGGAGAACAAGTATACTCTGTCATAAAAGACAACCGCCTGTTTATACCTCTGCGGGGAACGGGTACAGCTCTGGGATTGCGTCCCGCCTGGAGTCCAAATGTGGCTATGTTGTATATAGAGTAAAAATACGAAACGAAAACGACCGCCGCTTCTGTTATATGAAGCGGCGGTTGGTTTTTACGCATCTTCGTTAATTTCTGCCCGCTGCTTGACAAACCTTTTATAAAAGGGCATAATTTAGCATATGAAATTCATGAAAACCAGAATTGAGTGCGTTAGTTTTTTTCTGAAAAAAATAGCACACTGCACATATAGAGAAAGGAGTTCCCTATGAAAGATACACCAAAATATACCAAAAGTGAAGAAATATTTAATATGGTGTCGCATATTGTTGGTGGTGGGCTCGGTTTTGTTGCTCTCATATTTTGCGTAATAATAGCCGCCTACAACCACCATAGATGGGGTGTTGTGGGCGGCATTGTATACGGGCTATCGGCTATGCTTTTGTTTACCATGTCCAGCGTGTATCATGGGTTGCCCACGGGGCGGTTTGCCAAGCGGGTGTTTAGGGTTCTTGATCACTGCACAATATTTGTGCTTATCGCCGGAACTTATACCCCCATCCTCCTTGGGCGTTTTAGAGAGGTTTATCCGATAGATGCCTGGGTGCTGTTCGGTCTTGTTTGGACAATTGCCATAGTGGGGATTGTGCTAAATGCCGTTAGCCTCAGACGTTTTATGAAAATATCGCTAATAATGTATTTAGCGTTGGGTTGGGTTGCTGTTTTCCGCATTAACCGCCTTTTGGAAGTTCTTGGACCGGCATTTTTTGTGCTAATTGGGATAGGGGGCGTATTGTACTCCGTTGGCGCAATTTTTTATGTGGTGGGTCGTAAAAAGAAATATATGCACTCTGTGTTCCATATTTTTGTTGTGGCCGCTTCTGTAATACATTCTGTAGCCATTGCACTGTTTATAATGCCGTGACCTGATGATTCATGCGATTCACGCAACACGGATCCTCGTTGCTACGTTTTTGTTGGTGTTTTCACATTTATGCACATTTGACACTATCGCACGTAATGCACCTTTTGTGGGCTAATTGTGTGAGGCTCTTTTGTGATATTACCTTGCCCAAGCAGAATGCCCATAGCAAACTCCTGGTCGGCTTCCCAGCCTACTTTGCTTTTGTACTCTGCGGCGTTTTTGCTTTTGTCGGAAAAGGGTATGGATGCCATTGCACAAATAACAGAATCTACCCCCAAAGACGTAGCCGCCAGTGCCATAGTTTGTACCATAATACCGCTGTCACAAATCCCGTGCTTGCTATCGGCATCTTTTAGCACCAAAACCATGCAGGGTGCGTTGTAATACACTTTGCCGCCGCGGCTTTTAATCCGCTCATAAAAAGCCGGGTTCGGGTCGCTTTTCAGCACTTCCATCGCTGCTTCGTTTAGCTGATCTACCATGTCCTTGTTTGTTATTACTATAAGTTTAAAACGTTGGGCATCCATAGCGGTTGGGGATTGTAGAGCCGCTTTTACTATTGCATCCAGCTTTTCTTGCTCAATCGGCTCACCTGTATAACCCCTGCAAGAAAAACGGTTTTGGATAGTTTTTAAAACTTCGTTCATATTAGTAATCTCCTTTTTTCGGTAATTTCCAAATAATGAGTTTTTTGGAAGTTGTCTTGTGTTTTACCGAATACACTGATATAATAACACTTTGTAGAGGGAATTGCAACTTGTTAGTTGAATATGGAGAATACGGAAAGAGATAGGAAAGGAAACGCAAAGTGGGATATTGGAAAAGAGGGCTGCGCGGCAGTGGGTTAGAAGAAGCCATTAATTTGACAAACGACGCATATAAAAAGAGAAAGCTGGCGATTATACAAAAAGTTCCGACCCCAATCACGCCGGTAAAGTTTGATAAAGCAACAAAATATATAACCTTAGCATATTTTGAGCAAAAAAGCACCGTGGATTATATTGGGGTAGCGCAGGGGGTTCCCATTTGTTTCGATGTAAAAGAAACTAACCAAAAAAACTTCCCCCTGCAAAATATTCATACGCATCAAATAGAATTTATGGAAAATTTTATTGAGCAGCAGGGGTTGGCTTTTGTTTTGGTTCATTTTGTGCTGTACAAAGAATACTATTGTCTGCCCTTTACCACGCTAAAAGTGTTTTGGGAAAATGCACAGACAGGGGGTCGCAAAAGTATACCCTATACAAATTTTGACAAGAGTTTGTTAGTGCCTGTGGAGGGTATTTATATTAACTATTTGGATGTGGTGAATCGGTTGCTGTCGGAAGTTGGTTAAGTTTAAGACGGCAAGACGGCCTTAATTTTTTCTTAAACTTAAAAAAAAGTCTTTTACCAATTGCCCACATTTGCTCCCCAAAACTCCTTGCACCACTTCTACTTTGTGGTTATAGAGCGGGTTGTCTAACATGCTTGCAACAGAAAATACACTCCCTGCTTTTGGGCTGTTTGCTCCATACACAAGGCGTTCCATGCGAGCTTGTATTATAGCTCCCGTACACATTGGGCAGGGTTCCAGTGTTACAAACATTGTGCAGCCCTCTAACCGCCAGTCCCCAAGATAGTTGCAGGCTTGGTTTATTGCGGTAATCTCTCCATGGCACAGCACATTTTTCTTTGTGTTCCTTTCGTTAAACCCCGTCGCTATAATTTGGTTTTCGTGTACTATCACACAGCCTATCGGCACCTCGTTTATTTCTTTTGCCTGTAGTGCTTGCAAATAGGCTTGTTCCATAAAAAATTCGTAATCCATAAAAATTCCTCAACATTTTATAATATTTTATATAAAATTATTGAAATTGGCAAGCTATTATGTTATTATAAGATACTGGAGTGTATAAAGGCAATAGGAGGAGGAATATGCAAGAATTTACCCAGGTTAAAAAAGGCTATAATCCGGAAGAGGTTGACAAATATATAGGTAAACTCGAGAGGACTGTGGATGAATACAAAGAAAAAGACACAGCTATAGCCAAAGCTATATTGAGTGCCCAAGTGGCAGCTGACAACATCATAAAAAACGCCAACGCTCAAGCCGAAGATATATTGGCAAACGCATCTTCACGATTAATTAATATCAATAAGTCTATTGATAAGCAAAAAGAACTAATCAAAAACTTGCAAGCGGACTATGAAGGGCTTCTTAACAAATACTTGAAAGACACTAGAGCCACGGACTTTTTGGACGTATTTGCAAGCATTAACGAACTGGAAAATTATATAGTTTCAGTTATTCAAGATAAAATAGAGGAGGACCAAGAGTCGGAACCGGAACCGGAGCCAGCTCCGGCGTTAGTATTTAAAAAAGCTCCGGCTTTTGAACCAGCCCCAGACTTTGAAACAGCACAAGAGTTTGAACCGACCCCGGTTTTTAAGAAAACAGCAGCGGTTGATGAGTCGATGCCCGTTTTTGAGCCGGTGTCAAAATTTGAACCAACCCCGGCTTTTGAAACAGCGTACAGACCAATACCAATATCCCAGGAAGAAAAGCCGCCGGTATCTGAAGACAACGAAAACAAGGATTCGTGAGAGTGATACTCCGCTACTCGCAAGCCCGCACCGCCAGAATAGCCTTATGTAAGAAAAATGCAAGAAAAGTGCTATAGCCAAAAATGGACTTCCTTGGGGAATTATGCAATCTCGTGATTTCCAAGGAAGCGGGGTGTGGGGCAGCACCCCACGGTTTTACCCCACAACATTCTACTATTCAGAAACATTTATTTTGAGTTCATTTAGTTGTTCTTTTTCGACCTTTGTGGGAGCGTCTGTTAAGGGGCAGGAGGTGTCTTTTACTTTTGGGAAAGCAATAACATCTCTTATGGATGTTGCACCGACCATTAGCATGGCAAGCCGATCCAAGCCGAATGCAATGCCGCCGTGAGGGGGTGCTCCGTATTTAAAGGCGTTTGTCAAAAAACCGAACTTTTCCTCTATTTCATCTTGGGTAAAGCCCAGCAGTTTGAACATGCGGTCTTGTAGTGCTGTGTCATTTATACGGATACTGCCACCGCCTATCTCTACCCCGTTTAAAATCATGTCATATGTTTGGCTGCGGAGTTTGCTTGGATCCGTTTCCATTAACGCCATATCTTCTTCTGTCGGTTTTGTGAATGGGTGATGAGCGGCAAAATAGCGGTTCGCTTCCTCGTCCCATTCCAACAATGGGAAATCTACTACCCACAAAAAGTTTAGCGCATTGGTATCTGCCAACTTTTCCTCTTTGCCTATATGCAGGCGCAAATTGCTTAGTGCTTCAAAAACTACGCTGTTTTTGTCTGCACAAATTAGTATAATATCTCCGGTTTTTCCGTTAAATGCGTTAACGATAACATCGAGTTGCTCTTTTGTTAAAAACTTTGAAAGGCTGGTTTTGTAGCCATCGGATTGAACAATAATATAACTCAACCCTTTTGCCTTGTGGTATTTTGCCAGTTCCACAAGGCTGTCTATTTTTTTTCTGGGATAGGTTCCGCAACCGACGGCATTTATACCACGAACACTGCCCCCCGTTGCCAAAGCGTTTTTATACGGTTCAAAATCCATATCAGCAACAAATTGACTAATATTTACCAGTTCCATTTCAAACCGTGTGTCCGGTTTGTCGTTTCCGTAACGTTCCATGGCTTCGCTGTAAGGCAACCGCGGGAATGGTGTGGCAATATCTATCCCCTTTACCTCTCTGTATACATGGGCAATCAGCTGTTCATTTATAGACAATATATCTTCCATTTCCACAAAGCTGAGTTCTATATCCAGTTGGGTAAACTCCGGTTGGCGGTCAGAGCGAAGGTCTTCGTCTCTAAAACATTTCACTATTTGATAGTAGCGGTCGAAGCCGCTTAACATCAGCAGTTGCTTGAAGATTTGGGGGGATTGAGGCAGAGCAAAAAAACTGCCCCCGTGTACTCTGCTAGGCACAAGATAGTCCCTTGCACCCTCCGGAGTGCTTTTTGTAAGCATGGGAGTTTCTATATCCACAAAGCCTTCTTTGTTTAAAAAATCTCGTACACTTTTTGTAATATTGTGGCGTGTTATTATGTTTTGTTGCATTTCTTCTCGTCGCAGGTCTATATAGCGATATTTCAGGCGCTGGTCTTCCTTTACACCCGTGTCCAGCACGCTAAAGGGGGGTAGCTGTGCTACGGAAAGTATGCGTAACTCCTTTGCTTCTACCTCGATATAACCCGTTTGTGCATCCGGGTTTACATTTTTTTCGTCCCTGGCTATGACATCTCCGACAACAGCAATTACATATTCGCTTTTTACATCTTTTGCTTTTGCGGCAAGATCCGGTGTTTTTTCTCCATTTATAACTATTTGCAAAATGCCCGTGCGGTCACGCAAGGCAATAAAAATGAGCTGTCCAAGGTTACGACGTTTGTTTACCCAACCCATCACCGTTACCTGTTGTCCAATTGTTTGCTTGCCAATTTGCGTACACATATGACTTCTTTTTAAACCTTTTGTTGTTTCCATATTTTCTCCTATACTTTTGCGATTTTTTGGAACTGAATAAAAGTACATAATCAAATTTTTGCTATAGCCATGAGCTATAAAACTTATTGCCCGACAGCATTTTTTATTGCAGCTTCCACCCATTCTACAGGCATCTTTATGTATTTCGCTATTGTTTCTACACCTAAACCATCCCTAAACATTTCTAAAGTTGTTTCAAGCGATTTA
>WRKF01000059.1 GCA_009778165.1 Defluviitaleaceae bacterium | reverse complement strand
CTCAAAACTCCCCTTATCCAAAATCATGTTTGGGTGCTTATTGAATTGCGATAAGTTGCTTGAGGTTTTGGGGGGTGGTGAAAATTGATTTCCGTGTGTCACATCAAATAAACTTGACAAAATTAGCAATATTGCGATATAATACGCTTATGTTAAGGATATATCGAAAAAATCAACCCAATCGTTATAGTTGTTGTAAGCGAGGTAGTAAGGTGTAATTATCGAAAGGAGCGTGTATTTATCGTATGAAAACATTTAAAACATTTAGAGCAATCAGAGTAATCGTTTTATTTTCGGCAATTTTGTTTTTGGTGGGGTGTGCGGAAGAAGGAACGGTGGCACAAGTGGCACAAATGCCGACAGCAGTTCCCGCTGAAACTTTGGGAGTGGCAAGCAACCCTGGCAATAACCACAGTAATGCCGAAAGAATTGTTGCAACACTAAAAGAAACGCCGTCATATTGGAATGTACCCCCGGCAGACAATATCCCCGTCGTATTTATGACAACAGATATTAGCTCGGCAGCGTTAATGGAAATTTTTAGAGCACTGGGCGTTGAACCCCATGGTAATGTTGCCATTAACATCCATACCGGCGAAACCCCAAACAACTATCACCTAAGACCCGATTTTATAAGGGAACTTACCCATTATGTTAACGGAACTTTTGTTGAAACAAATGTGGCATACGCAAGCCGCCGTGCAAGCACTTTGTACCATAGAATGTTAGCGGAAGAACACGGTTTTACCGCAGTTGCACCTGTGGATATTTTAGATGCCTACGGTTACATATCAATACCTGTTTGGGAAGGTTCCCACTTGCCCTACACTTTGGTTGGCGAGCATTTGGTAAACTACGATTTTATTATAAACCTATCGCACTTTACGGGGCATGGGTTATCCGGTTTTGGTGCTGCACTCAAAAATATGTCTTTGGGATTGGCATCAAGAGAGGGTAAGACACTAATTCACTCGGCTGGTCGTTATAGAGAAGGGTTTAGCCCGCACACCTGGAACAACGACATGTTTATGGAATCTGCAATCGACACTGCCCTTGCAGTCTCCGATTTTTTTGGGGCAGAAAATATTGTCCACATTAACGTGCTTAACAATATAACCCTGGACTGTGATTGCATGGTGCTTCAATCTCAAACCGGTGTACACATGCATGACATTGGAATCCTCGCCTCTCTATGCCCCGTTGCGTTGGATCAAGCCAGTGTTGATTTGGTTCGTGCTGCACCGGACAGCGAAACTATTGTTGCACGGATTAACGCAAGAAATGGTGAGTTAAAATTTGAGCGTGCCGCATATATTGAATTCGGTAGCCGTTATTACACATTGATGTCCATTGATTACCTAGCGGAATCACTTCCTTAATTTGGTATCTTCAAAAAAGTATAAGGGCAATGAAATACGGAACTGTCATATTGGATGGTTGACCCGGAGGTGAGAGTATGAACATTATACAACGGGAAGGTATTTTCTTGTGGTTCTATTTCACCGTCCAGTTTGAGCTGATTTTCCGATACTATGTTTTTGGTGTCATAATAGGCTCGGTAATTTCTGTGTTTGGAAAGCAAAAAATATACCGTCTTTTTGATTCTTTGCAAACAAAAAAAATGGGAGCAGCAGGTGTTGTTCCCTCATGTTTGCTTGGAATCGCTTCGCCTATTTGTATGTTTGGAACAATCCCCATTGCAGCGGCATTTTCGGGAAAAGGGATGAGAGATGATTGGATTGCCGCATTTATGGTGGGTTCTGTTTTGCTTAACCCTCAAATAATCATATTGTCTGCGGCTCTCGGCACAACCGTACTAACAATCAGGATTGCCTTAGCTATTTTGTGCGGAATAGTAGCAGGACTGGGTGTTTGGTTTTTCTACTCCAATAGGAATAAGAATTTTTTCAATTTTTTGAGTTTTGGGAAAATACCAAATCGAGATACCGACCCCAATCCGCTGAAAAGGCTGCTAAAAAATATTTGGCGTAATATAAAAGCCACAGCTCCATATTTTTTGATTGGTGTTTTTCTTTCTGCCGCATTTCGGCGATATGTACCCGAAGCTGTTATGATTAGCCTGTTTGGAAACAACAGTGGTCTTGGGACACTTATGGCTGCCACTATTGGCACGCCGCTCCATATTTGCGGTGGGGCTGCTGTACCTCTAATACAAATTTGGCTTATACGCGGAATGAGCATAGGCTCGGCAGTAGCGTTTATGATAGCCGGACCGGCACTCAAAATCACAAATCTTGGTGCTTTAAAAATCGTCTTGGGAGCTAGGCGGTTTGTTCTGTACATTTTATTTATTGTAACATTCGCCTTTATATTCGGCATGTTGGTTGACTTGTTTATATAGTGTAAAAACAATTCCGCTTAGTAGTATTTTTAAAAAAGGGCTATATTAGGCGGAATTGTCATATTCCATAAGATTGCAATTTTTGCCGAAATGTAGTAATATTTTATAGTGAATTATAATGGAGGTATCGAATATGAATTTGATAATTGCAATTGCTGTTTTGGCCGGTATAACCGTTGCAGATTTTGAATCCGTGCCATTTTTTAGAATAGAGAATGCGGGGTATTATGCAGATTTTGCACAAAGCAACCCAAACTTAACAACAGAGCAGGTGGTGCTTCATGTAAATATCGGTTTGCACTACCCCTTTTACGAAAATATTTCATATGTGGATGATCCCTATTATGTACGTGTGCTTGTAAATAAGTTTAATCGTTTGCCTCAGGATTTTTCACCAACAGATTTGGTCGAGGTTGCTCCGAATCAGTTTTTGCGTCAAGCAGCAGCGGCAGCTTTTTCGCAAATGCAAACAGAGCTGTCTGTGCAAGGGGGGCTTGAGCTTGTCGTACGCTCTGCTTACCGTAGCTACGAAACTCAAACAGAAATTTATAACAACAATGTTGCAACTATGGGGCAAGTTTGGGCAGATATGTGGTCGGCAAGACCGGGACACAGTGAACATCAAACGGGGCTTGCTTTGGATGTGTTACAACCCGGTATGGCAGGAGTGAGCCTTGGCAACGCAAATTTTCAAGACACTCCCCAATACGTTTGGCTACAAGAAAACGCCCATCGCTTCGGGTTTATTTTGAGCTATCCCTTAGGATACAGCAATATAACGGGTTATGAGTATGAACCATGGCATTGGAGATATATCGGTGTATCTACCGCCACATACATGTTTCACAACAACATTCCCACATTGGATCATTATTTTGCCACACGCTACGAAATAGATATTGCAGCATTACTGCCCGCTCAAACCTTAGCTCCCTTGATACCTCCCTACGAACAGAATATTGAAGGAGCAACAGATGATGCACCAGCCGAAGCAGAAGAAGGCGGCGGCATATTTAGCACAATTCTATCTGTTATACTAACTATAGCTATTATTCTTGTATCTTTGCTTGCGGCACTTGTTATTGCTGTTTTTGTACTAAGACATATTAGAAGAAAAAAGCGAATGGCCATGAGAAGAAGTCGCCAACTGCGAAATGCCGGATATATGGCAAATATCTCTAGAAATAATAATAGAACCAGAGGTTCCGGAAGATATAGATAAGGCCAATTAAATACGGAACCGCTATATATATTAGGAGAACCAAAAACAATGGACACAAAAGACATAAAAGACTTAATACAGGCTTTTTCCTCATCCAATATTTTGCATTTTCATTATAAAAAGGATGGAATGGAGCTTTCGTTGGATAAAAGTGCAGCAAAAGCCGTATATCAACCTATACAGCCATTTTTAACGGAAATACACGAACCTGCACATTCAATACATATTGAGCAAGATGTACCAACCGTACCTAACTCAACCCTAAAACAAGATATAGTTACCCCAACTGCCACAGGCGATATAACTCTTGTTACCGCTCCCCTTGTTGGCATATATTATATTGCAGCCAATACAGACGACCCCGCCTTTGTAAAAGAAGGGCAATCCATAAAAAAAGGGGATACATTGTGCATAATCGAGTCAATGACAGTGTTAAACGAGATAAAAGCTGCAAGAGATGGCAAAGTACAAACTATATGGGTAAACAACGGAGATATGGTAGAGTTTGGTCAAGCCCTTATGGAGATCACCAATGTTTAAAAAAATTTTAATTGCAAACCGAGGTGAGATTGCTATTAGGATTATACGTGCGGCAAAAAGCATGGGTATAGATACTGTTGCAATATACTCCACTGCCGACAAAGATGCACTGCATGTACAATTGGCAACCCAAGCCGTTTGTGTTGGCGGCCCTTTACCAAAAGAGAGCTATCTTAACATAGAAAATATCCTTAGTGCCGCTATCCTGACAGATGCAGAGGCAATACATCCCGGATACGGGTATTTAGCAGAAAACACAAAATTTGTGCGTTTGGCAGAACAGAACAACCTCACATTTATTGGTCCCGACCCCGAAATAATAGACATGATGAGCAATAAGTCTAAAGGTAGGGATATAATGAAAAGGCACGGTGTGCCGGTTGTTCCCGGTACCGGAATTATAGAAGATGTAAAAGATGGTTTGGCTAGGGTAATAAAAATGGGCGGGTTTCCTGTTTTAATAAAAGCCAGTGCCGGCGGCGGTGGTAAGGGTATACGAGCTGTATACCACAAAGACTCCTTTGCAACAGAGTTTGATACAGTCACAAAAGAAGCACAATCAGCTTTTGGAGACGGCAGCGTCTATTTGGAAAGGCTGATAACTAACCCAAAACACATAGAATTTCAATTTATTGCAGACAAGCACGGTAATTATGTTCACTTATATGAAAGAGATTGCTCTATACAGTACAATCACAAAAAAATAATAGAAGAAGCCCCCTGTCGCACATTAAAGGACGAGGTTCGGCAAAAAATGGCACACAACGTAATTAACGCCGCCAAGGCAATGGACTATGTAAACGCCGGTACATTTGAGTTTATAATGGACAAAGAGCAAAATTACTATTTTATAGAAATGAACACTCGAATACAGGTGGAACATCCCATAACCGAAATGATAACGGGTATTGACATTATAAAAGAGCAAATACGAGTGTCGGCAGGTCATCCTCTTTCCATAAAACAAGAAAACGTTAAGCCGGAGGGCTACTCTATAGAGTGTCGCATTAATGCAGAAGATCCAAAAGCTAATTTTACTCCATCTACGGGAAAAATAGAAAACTTTGTTGTTCCCGGGGGATTCGGGGTAAGGGTGGACACAGAGTTGCACAATGGTTTTGTTGTATCACCATTTTACGACCCACTGGTGGGCAAGCTAATTGTACACGGCAAAAGCAGATTAGAATGTATACGTAAGATGAGAGCAGCACTGGAGGAGTTAACAATAAAAGGCATTAACACCAATATCGGTCTTCATTACAGCATTTTTCACCACCCAAAATATGTGGAGGGCAATTTTGACACAGGGTTTTTAACAGAGGTTAGAGGTCAACCGGAAGGTAGGTAGCAGAATTGCGAAGAGGTTCACTCCGAGTATGTTCTAATGGAAGTTAACCGCCGTGAGAGGTTCTCAGACAAACAGAGTTATCATTTTTTTGAGCTACCCAAGCTACCTGATATCATGGAAATTCAGTTTGTGACTAAAAAGAAAATATTATTGATTTATTAGGCTAAACAAGTTACAATATAAAACAAAGAGGTTGTATGACAAGAGAAGAAAAGGAATACCATAAAACAACAGGAAGATCTGAATCGTTAGAAACGGAGGATACATGGGGTGAATATCCTGCTCTGATT
>WRKF01000058.1 GCA_009778165.1 Defluviitaleaceae bacterium | reverse complement strand
TTTGGAAAAACTGCCAGCGGTATTTGGAGAATACGCTAAGCGTGGTGAAGTTGGCGTTTTTGTCTTTATTGCTTAAAAGATTTTAGACAGGCTCTAATGAAACTGACCTTAAAGTAAAAATCGTTAGTGAGATTATTGCAACATATCAAAGCCAAGTAAAAGAAAGAACCCAAAAACGCCGTAATTTCGGACTTTATTTTCGACCTAATTTTGTAAAGCATTTGTAAAGAAATTACTTGATTTTTGCTTTACAAATATGATATACTAAAAAGAAAAAGAGAGGAGCATTTTTATGGCTCAAACTATGATAAATTTCCGCATGGACGAAAATTTAAAAAAGGGCATGGAACAGGCTTGTAAAGATATGGGCATGAGTATGACTACCGCCTTTACCGTATTTGCAACCAAAGTCAGCAAAGAACGACGAATACCTTTCGAGATAGCCGCAGACCCTGACCCATTTTACTCCGAAAAAAACATGGCACGATTAAGAGCAGCCGTCGCTGATGCAAAAGCAGGCCGCAATATGACCAAGCATGAATTGATTGAGGTTGAGGATGATTAAAATGTGGCATGACGAGGCATGGGAAGATTATCTCAACTTATACCACTCGGCTTGCGCTTGCCACATTTCTTTGTATTTGCTGCATTTGTTTAATAACTCATCGTGCGTTCCTATGTCTATTAACTTCCCCTTATCCATAACTGCTATTTTATCTGCGAGCTTGACAGAGCCAAGCCTGTGGGTAACTATAACCCCTATCTTATTTTTAGACAATTCTTTAAATTGGTTATACATTTTTTGTTCCTCTATTGGGTCAATTGCAGATGTGGGTTCATCTAATATTATAAACTGATTAGTTTTGTAAAGTCCTCTAGCGATTGCAAGTCTTTGCCACTGACCACCCGATAGTTCAACACCCCCGAATTCTGATGAAAGCATGGTATCAAAAGTTATATTTTTTGCGTTAAAATCTGCTTCTTTTAGCGATATTTCTATTTTCTTTTGGTTAACTGGGTTCTTGGTATCACTTATCGAAACATTATCTTGCATGGTCATTTTGTAATTCTGAAAGTTTTGAAAAACTCCAGAAATTTCCTCTAAAATAGAACTAGGATTTGTTGTTTTGGTGTCTAAGCCGCCCACTTTTACAATTCCACCGTTATCATCAGGGGTGTAAATAGCCGTTAACAACCTCACCAAAGTAGTTTTTCCCGCTCCATTTTCTCCAACAATAGCCAGGGTTTCCCCTTTTTTTATTTCAATAGTAATATTTTTTATGGCCGCTTCATTTTTCCCAAAGTATGTAAATGATGTGTCAGTAGCCCTAACTCCTAAGTCGAAATTAGGTCCTTGCTCTTCACCGTCTAGCTCATGTGTATCTAGTAGTCTATAGTAATTTTCTAGGTTACCTATGCGCTTTATACCTTTGCTAAAACGTGTTAACAATTGTTCAACTATAGAAAATATTTGTGATAACGATGCAAAAACGGCGGCAAAAGCACCAATGCTGATTTCTCCTGTAATAACTTCACTAAACAAAATAAAAAAGGAAGCACCCAAGCCGACAAATGAAACAGTGCTTAACAAAGCTCGAATTAAAAAAGCTTTTTTGTCGGTCTTGTAAGTATTTTTATTTATTTCGGTCAAGGTGCTACTAAATAATTTATAAAAATAATTAAATCCACCCAGTAAACGAGTTTCTTTGAAAAAAGCTTTGTCAATTATTGCTTTTTTATAGTAATCATTTTGTCGCTGAAGTGGTGCATTTTCATCTCCCAACTTTGAAAAAATCTTAATTTGGGCAATTTGTCCCAAAACAGCAGGAACAAATGCAATCAAAATGACTAAAATCAAAATAGGAGAAAGGTTAAACAAATAAAATCCAACTGAAACAAATAAAACTAAATAGAACGTGAAAAATCTTAAGCATGAGTATACAAATAATCCGAACTCTTCGTATTCTAAAAACTCCTTTGCCCTTTTTAGGTTATCCAAAAAAGATGAGTTTTCAAAGTTTTTAGGAGATATACGACTTAGCTTTAGTTGGAGTTCTGACATATATACGCTCATGTTTTTGTAAGACAGATAATCAAATATGTATTCTTCTGCACCCTCTAAAATTTGGCGTATAATTATAAAAGCAACTAGAACCAAAAGTGGCACCGATAACTGCCAAAAACTCGTACTATAGTTCGCATTCGTAACTACATCGAACAAGTTTTGGGTAGCAAATATAACGATACCAAAAGACAATGCGTTGATTATAGCAATGGTTTGTTCGAGTATCCCTAGACCTTTGGAGGCTTTTATATACTGTATGCAAGCTCTTTTGCAAAGAGCTAGTTTTGAATAGGCTCTATAGGTTAGTTCATTTTTCATTGATACCACCTCTTTTGAGTTTCAAACATTTGTTTATAAAGACCTTTTTGGCTGATAAGTTCGTCTGTGTTACCTTGTTCTACTATAGCACCTTTGTCAATTACAAAAATTTTGTCAGCCAACCTAGTAGAGCCTAAGCGGTGGCTAATAAAAATAGTAGTTTTTTCTTTCATAAGCTTTTTGAAATCGTTATATACTTGACTTTCAGCGATTGGGTCTAAAGCTGCAGTTGGCTCGTCAAATATTTTGATTTGGGCTTTGCTAGCTAAAGATCGGGCAATAGCTACTTTTTGCCACTGGCCTCCAGACAACTCTTGAGATTCCTTGTGTAATCTACCCAAGTACGTATCTTTGCCACTTTTTAGTTTTGCGACATGATCTGTCAAACCTACTTCGTTAATAACTCTATCGATTTCGCTCGATTTAACATTATGTGCTACATTTCCCAGAGATACGTTGTCAGAAAGAGTTATCTCGTAACGAGAAAAGTCTTGGTAAACTACTGAAAATAAAGCCTTTAAGGTACTTTGTGGGTATGTGCGTAGTTCTCTATTATTTAATAAAATTTCCCCTTCGTATTCGTCGTACAGACCGGTTAGTAATTTCACAATAGTTGTTTTCCCGGCTCCATTTACACCAATAAAAGCATAATGTTTGCCTTTTTCTATTATAAAAGAAAGGTTTTCAAAAACAGATTTATCACAGTTAGGATATTTGAAGGTTACATTTTTAAATTCTAAACTTTCAAACTCTATTGTGGTTTGATCTGGCAAATCATTTGCACCCTGTGTGTAAGTTAAATTAACAAACTTTGTTAAATCTACCATTAGCTCTTTTGACAAAGACAGTCCTTCGGAAGCATCCTGCAATGACCAACCTATAGTACTCAACATACCAAAAACTGCTGTAATAATCCCCATAAACATACCTGCAGTTAGGCTACCATCAATCAGTGGATTTATTAAAGTTAGAGCAAACCCGAGACCAATCAAAACCATCAAAATACTAGAGGTCTTTACAGTAACATACATTTTTAGCATGGCTTTCATTTGAATTTTGTGGGCAATTTTAAATTGTTCGTTATACCTAACCAATAGGTCTTTTACATAACCAAAAACCGTTCTTTCGTCTAAAGATTCACGACTGGTCAAAGTTTCAGAATAATAACTGTATCGCCTTTCGTATTTATAAGTTTCTCTTGAAGAATCATAAACCTTTTTGCCCGCAATTATTGCTACCCAAAACAAAGGAACGCTAAAAACGACAATGATTGGTATAACCCACCACACTTGCACAGCCACCAATACAAAGACAGATGTGATAGCTACAATACTTTGCAAAAGGTTTCCGATGTCGTTAACGCCCGATTGTAGTGTTTTAGGAAGCTTTTTCGTTACACGCTCTATCAATTCAAGGGCTTTTTCACTTTCTGTATACTTATAGGACAAGCTTGCCCTAGTTTGTAAAATTGCAGGTATGATTTTTTGATTTATAGCGAGCCCAGTTCTTGCATTCAAAAATGACTGAATATTTGGAATAAGACTCTCAACAAAAAGAAGTAAAAGTAAAACTACCAGAGGTATATAAATAGTACTTTGATAAGCTTGCCCATTAAAAATACTGATAGCGGTATCCACAAAGTAAGCAGTGCCTACCGCAAACAAAACGGTAGGCAAAATAGCTTGTATCAGTGATAATATAATCTGCAACACAACATTAAAAGGCGCCACTTTAAAAGGTATTCTTAAAATATCTATGTTCGTGTACTTTCTTTTTTTTAGCATTAAACTAACTCCTGTCACATTTGGTACATACCCATAAACAACTCTTCGTAACGTGGTTTTTTATGGCTATATCCAAACTTCAAACCAAAATCAAACGTTCTTTCACTAACAGATAGCATAGGTGTGTTTAGGTATTGAATATCTCCAGTTATTATTACTCTTGCAACTTTGATATCTGTACCAGGTTTTGTTAGGTCAATATAATAAACGTCACCTCCAACCTTTTCTTTAACTTGATTTGCAACTTTTTTTATGAGATCGTATGAGCTTTTATATTCAAAATTTGATTTACTAAATTTTGAAACTCTGTCAGTTGTACCTAAAACGTCTTTATTTACTAGAAAATGTTGGTTGTACAAGTTAACTGTGCTGTTTAACAAAACCTCTTGAGTGAACAAACTAGGTTCAGCATTTCCGCCAAAATCTGCGGTATCATTAGTTTGAATTGCCTCTGTAATCGAACGCTCCAAGGCTATTTCCGGTAAAACGTGACAGCCAGTTCCTGTATATCCGTATTTTGAATAGTTATTTGGTTCAACTATCCAAGTTCTATAAACCGGAATACCAATATCATTTGTATAGTCCCGTGTTATAACTTCATATCCCATTTTTCTGATATTTGAAACAAGTTCTGTTATTTTTTTATTGGGAAAATCGGAGTAATCTAAAATAGGTAATACGTATGGGTTTGAGTTTCCCATAGCAAAAGCATCGCGTTCAATAACTTCGAATAGGGCATGTAGAATTGCATCTTCCAAAGTTGCAGCTGATGCTGCTCCATTCGAAGATGAACCAAACAAAGTACCTTTTAGTTCTACGTCGAACATAAATGCTAAAAAAGCTGGGACTAATTTTTTCGAAGAATTAGTCAGTGATGTAGCAACAACCCAGTCCATATCAGTGTTTGGATCAAAATTATCGTATGCCGTGTATGTATTTATAATTGTACTAGCCAACTTGGGAACGTCTATAGCGAAGTCTTTAACATCACTATATTTAGCACAGATTATCGGTATATTACCGGTATATTGTATACCTATATGCTCAAACAGTTCGAATGCTGCAGAAAAATAAGATTGTTTTTTTGTTATACCTTTACCAGAACCTAGATTTTTTCTATAAATGTGTGGCAGAGTGGCTAAGTTAGCTTGTTCAATTTCTGCACTGTAACTGGGTCATGTACCAAACAATCGGAATGTGTTATAATCATCTAAAAACGAAAGTAGATGATTATGAATGGCAACTATCGAAGTTAAGTGTCCATATTG
>WRKF01000057.1 GCA_009778165.1 Defluviitaleaceae bacterium | reverse complement strand
AAACCTAGAAGTTTGAAGAAAAAGAGATTTGCTATATGCACCAATCCGGAAAAACTTTTGAAAAAACTTATTTCTCTCTAATTTCGGCATATATACTCGTTTTGTGTTGCTTTTTTGTTGTGTTTTGTATAAAATGCCTAAGTGCTAAGTGCTAAGTGATATTAGCATAACTATACTAATCATATTTACTTTTTTTCGGGTAACCCTTCGTGCGTTTCTCCTGGGATGTTTCCTGAAAATGTTGCATTTTTTGAAAATTTGTTTTATACTATGAGACAAGGGTGGCTATGTAAAACGTGCAATATAGGTTTTTGAAACTACCCATATAGAGGTTTCGTTTTATGCGGAATTGTTATAGTGATAATTACAATCAAGATCAAATTCAAGTTCAAAATTGGAGGATAGAAATTATGAAAATTCACAAAGACATGACAATTAGCGAAGTTATTGCTGTAGACAGAGGTATTGTTGATATTTTGCTAAATGCCGGCATGAACTGCGTAGGCTGCCCAATGTCACAAAGGGAAACATTGGCAGAAGCCGGCTTTGTGCATGGCGAAGATATAGACATGCTTGTATCTGAAATTAACGAATATTTGGAAGCAATTGCATAGCGATTGCCGTATAGCACTTTTCCTAGAGGTTGCCCCTTTTTTAAAACAACAAAAGTGCTAAATTTGCTAAATTGCTAAATTAATGAAAGCGAATTAACTTTTTTGATTTAAAGGGGACAACGAAAAATTAATTTGCAATATCGGTTCAACTTATAGCAGTTCCGTATTTAATTGTCCTTATAAATCTTTTGGAGCTGCTGAATCACTGCTGAATCAGTAAATCAATTCCGCTTAGCAATATTTAAAAAGGACAGTGCTAAGCGGGATTGCTATAAAAACCGTCAAAGCGATTTTTTATAGGAGAATCGAATGAAAAAAAAGAGAGTAACAAAGCCCTTTAGACCGGTATATCCATCGCCCGCGGGGCTTGTGGTTTCTGTTGATGAACAGGGCAACCCAAATGTAATGACAGCCGGCGAGGTTTTTAACATAAGTTTAAAAGAACCATGCATTATAGGGATTGCATTACGTAAGGCAACATACACTCATTCGCTTATAGAAACTTCACGTAACTTTAGCGTGAATTTTCCAACGGTGGCTATACTTAAAAAAATGGATTTGGTAGGCACAATAACGGGTCGTGACGGCTTTGATAAATTTGCGGAGTATGGGCTGACAGCCATACCGGGCGATGTTGTAAAATCTCCCATAATAGAAGAGTGCCCTGTTAATTTGGAGTGTAAACTGCTAAATGTTTCCGAGGTAGGAGATCACGATTTGTTTTTGGGAGAAGTTGTCGCAATGCACGTTGATAGCGATAAGTTAGACAAAGATGAAAAAGTGATGATAGAAAAAATAGACGGTTTTTTGTTTGCGGAGTGGGCTTATTACAAGTTTGGTGAAAAAATAGGCGAATTCGGATTTTCGCGAAACCAATAATATATTTTTTGATATTTTTTGATAAATGGACCATAAATGGACAATGAAAAGTTAATTTGCTATATATTGGAGAAAAGAATTGAAAACTACATTTGGTATTTACGGCAGTGGTTGGCGCAGCGAGTTTTTTATGCGGGTCGCTAAATTATTGCCAACACAGTTTACAGTTGATGGTGTCATAACAACTGACCCCTCTAAAGCCGAAAGGTTTCAAAAGCTCTTTGGGTTAAAATCCTACCCGGATTTGTACGATTATTTGAAAAGCAACAAGCCGGATTTTATAGTTGATGCTGTAACCAAATCCGCTTCTTTTAACGTGACAATGAATATATTAAAGAAGGGGATTCCCGTGCTTATGGAAACACCGGCGGGATCAAACCTATCTGTCCTGCATAAACTACATAAGGAAATGCCGCAAAACGCAAAGATACAAATAGCGGAGCAATACCCTTTTCATCCCCTGCATCAAGCCAGACTAAACATTATAAATTCCGGCAAGTTGGGTGATGTGCAACATGTGCAAGTGTCTTTTACACATGAGTTTCATGCATTGGCACTTATACGCCGCTTTTTGGGGATTGGTTTCGAAAATGCTTCAATAAGAGCAATGTCGTTTCCTATAGATGTGATTTCCGGGTTTAGCCGTGGAGGCGCACCCAGGAACGAGATTGTTTATATACAAACGCAAATGATTGCGTTTTTAAGATTCGGCGAAAAAGGCGAAAGAACGGCCCTCTATAACTTTGAAGAGAACCAGCACAGATCATGGGTTCGTACACCTATAATACAAATCAAAGGCAGTCATGGAGAAATTTTTAACGAAACATTAAAATATATGGCAGATTACAAAACGCCTGTTGAAGCACCTCTTACACGCGTGAATATGGGCGAAAACCAGAATGTGGAGGGTTACGGTCTTAAAGGAATCCAGGCAGCCGGCGAATGGTATTATAAAAACCCCTATATGGATTCGCGCTTAACAGATGATGAAATAGCCGTTGCCGTTTGTCTTGAAAAAATGGCGACATATGTACAGACCGGCGAGCCTTTTTACAGTTTCACCGAAGCAGCTCACGACGCTTATTTGAGTACAATGATAGGCAAAGCTATTTCCGAAGATGCAACTATTAAAACGCAAACTATGCCATGGGTGAAGTTCCCAAGAGATATTATGGAAAAAAATTAACTATAACAACTTGTGCTTCGAGTTTCTCCTAACTTCAAACCAAACGAGGAAACTTGGGGTATAGCAGTTCCGTTTTAAATTAGCCCTTTAAATTCACACTAAAACTACTGAATTTAGGAAGCTATTCCACTTAATTTTATTTTAAAAAGGGCTAGAATTAAGTGGAATAGCTACACTGTTACATTTTTTGAAAAGGAGGATGATAACTATGACAAATCTAAAAACGCTAAAAAAGAAACCTGCGGTCTATATTGCTTTAGCTACAGCACTTGCTCTAGTGCTTCTATTCACAGTTATATACCCGGCAAGAGATAACGAAAGCACTTCGCTATCTCCCGACGACGTTGATTTACAGCACGTAACAGATGTTGCATCATCCCCTACTGAGAATCCCGATGGTTTTGACAGTGATGAACTTTATACCGCTGAACAAACACATATCGTACAAACCCCTATCGTAACCCTAAGCCTAAACAGAAATATTGAAGAATATCTTAAGGATAGAAGGTTGTTAAACGGAACGACCATTACAATGTTTGTCGTGGAGGAACCCGTTATGGGTCTCACTGCACAAATGTACATGATGCAAAATCCCGGTATAACCGTAAATGTCGTAAATGTTATGGATATAGGTTCGTTTAGCGATACTGACTTCACCTTAATTGACAGTCGGGCTGTAGATTGGCGTTCCCCATCTGTATCTGCCAATCTTGCAGATTGGTTTGGTATAATGTATACCGACCCAAACTTTAATGAAAACGATTGGTTTTTAAATATTTTTGATGCTATGGCAGTAGACGGCAGACTAACGGCTTTCCCTCGAGCCTTTTCTTTTGGGGTTGCCGCCGCAAACAGCAGGGTTGCCGATTTAACCGATACTCTCGCTCAATACAATACCGTAACCAACGAAGATTTGCTTGTTTTGCATGAAAGGTTTGCAACTGAAGAGTTGCCTTATTTGTACTTTTCACACAACTTCTTAAATAGCACTATAGGCCAAATAGACCGTTTTTTGGATATAGAAGCGGGGCGAGTAGAATTTGACAATGAAGAGTTCGAAAATTTGCTTACTCGCATTAGCGATGTTTCAAGAGGCGAATCTTCTGAATCGTTTCATGAACTTCTGCTGAGGCAATGGCTGATGGAGTTTTCGGTGGAATATACAGAAAATTTTTTGGATAGTTATCTCTTTAGGCAATATTTTGTCCCTCAGTCTCTGGAACCTTTCTTCCATTTGGAACTGGTGGGTGGTGGTTTTATGGGGTACGTTCCTATAGTTGATTCAGCCGGGAACTTATTGGTAACCCATTTAGAACCTGCATTTGTATTAAGTTCCGATGCCACTTCGGCACAGCAGGCTGTTGCATGGGATTTTATGCAATTTTTGCAAAACCCGGACCAAGGCTTGTCTACTGCAAGCCATACGATGCAGCATAACTTACCTACTTTTAAACCATTATTTCACAATATGGTAGATACCAGAGTGCAATCACATGTTATCAGCTTTTTAAATCAACTATTAGGCTCTGACCATGATACGATCCCCGTGAACCTTAGCATGGATAACCCTATGGAATACTACAAAGAACGCATAACAGACATACTATACACAGCGGCAAACATGCCCATGAGGCATATACAACCTTTCAGTCAAACTATAATTGATATTTTGTCAGAAGTTTTGGCAGATTTTGATAATGGCATAATTTCAGCACAACAAGCCGCCGAACGTCTGCAAAGCAGAGTTTCGATCTATTTAAACCTAAACTAATGGAAAACTACAAACAAAATAAAAATCCCCCTTGGCAGTCGGTCGCTGCTGGGAGGATTTTTTATTTTACCTATTTATTTTCGCCAAGTCGAGCAAGCAGTTCTGCAATTTGTGCGTCTTTTTCAGCAACAACACCATGCCATTTTTCGCGTTCAACCTTTGTTGCTTCCCGCCGAGCATGACCCAACGCAGAAGCCTCATTATGCCGTGTGCGAGAACGCAGACGCTCTAACTCCTTAAACTTCTCATCAGCGGTTATACTTCGATATGCCGAAATTACTTGTTTCATAACAGGAACCTCCAATGCTTCGATCTCTTTTAACTCTTCATCCGTTTCAGAATTAAATAAAGACAGCCACAACCTCAATTCATCATCTTTTGTTATCGTTTTTGGTACCTTTGGTAATTCAAAGTAGTGCATAACAAATTTGTCAGTCAGCTGTGTGTGACGAGTAACTTCAAGAGCGTGAAATTCTGAATGAAACTCCACACAGTCAAATATTTTGAAGCCCACTATGCTAATTATTATTGTACGAGGTAAATTTATATATTCCTCGCCTTCACCTATGGCTGTTGAGTATTCACGCGCCCAATAGTAAAGTGAACGTTCAGGGTAATCGCCCTCGTCGCTGACTTGAATTTCTAAATCGACCCTTTGACCGTCTACTATCATATTTATATCAAGGCGACAAAATTTATCTCCCATAATTTCTGGCGGCATTTCGGGGTTAGTGATTATAAATTCCGTAATGCTTTCAAGGTTAATTTTCAATAAATTAGCAACAAGCCTTTTTAGTAAGCTCGGATGTTGCACAAATAGAATTTTACACAAAATATCGTTCGTAAATTTGTATTTTAATTTTGTCATAAGTTTATTCCTCCTCAGTTATAGCAGTTCCGTTTTAAATTAGCCCTTTAAATTCACACTAAAACTGCTGAATTTAGGAAGCTATTCCACTTAATTTTATTTTAAAAATGGCTAGA
>WRKF01000056.1 GCA_009778165.1 Defluviitaleaceae bacterium | reverse complement strand
TCCACCGATCTATCATTTCATGTATAGTTATACCATAGGCTTCTTCAAAAGTGCTTGAGCCAAATTGCACATATAACTCTGTGCCGTAAGTGTTTAAAACGTAATGCACAAAAGCACCGGCTAAACCGAAGGTGCTGATATATGGGGAAAGTGATACTCCGACCCTGTGCGGGTGAACAGGCAAGGTGATGTATCCTAAGTTTTGTCGGTAGTCGTCATTAAAATTAAAGTGCCAGTATATTAGTAGATTTTGCAAGCGAATAAAATCTTGCTCATATTGTATTGTTTGCCAGATGTCGGCGGTTATATATTCGTCATTAAATATATCGCTAAATATATCTTTCAGTAGGTACAGATTTACCCCATGAGGAACAAACCGTCCATCTCTATTTGAGAGCATATGTGTTGCAAACAAATCACCCACAATTGCTGCCAACCCTTCATCAAGCTCAGGGGTCAGGGGCATGCCCAATTGTCTTGTCAGGGCATGAGAAATTTCATGCGCCAAAATCTCATTAAATATGCCAAAAGAGAGTCTCTCAATCCGATTAACAGCTATTGAAGCACCAGACGTTTCTGCCCACCCATCCCATCGACTGCCGCCAGAACCATAATTCATAGTTGTGTGAAATCTAATATGACTTATATCTAATACTCCACAAGGATCATGAATCTTTATGGCAAATAGTGTAGCGTACTCCTTGAGGTTAGTAATTTCTCTGATCCTATCCAGGGAAATACTTGGGTAGAAGTTATCAAGCACAAAAGACACACCTCCAAAATCAGTTGTAGCATTTATGGTATGGCGGTGGTTTAAACCACCGGCAAAACTTAACGAAAATGTTGTATCCATAGTTTCACCGGCAAAATCATAAAACAAGTATTCCGCCAACCTATTTGCTGCATACATATCACGCCCCTGCTCGGAGTAAGCGTCTAATAGTTCAGTTAAACGTCCGTTGTTTATAAGAAATCTAACAAAATGGTATGCGTTGTTTATTGCTTGCTCTTGCTCCTGGCTACCCCATGTTATGGAAGTAAAAACAAGGTCACCAAAAGGTTCATTTGTCGTTAAAAAACCGTCTTGACTTATATAAAGCAAGCCCGCTTCATTCCGTGCTACAGCCTCTATTCCAACACAAAGCCAAACAGGCAACCGTTGATTGCTCATTAAATGGGCTAGCCAACCAATATTATTTGGATTATCAAAATCTACAGATGTCCCTGAAGAAGCGGAAGCAGGGAAAATATTTTTGTGTGTAGAGTGTATTTGTATCTGCATAGCAGGAAACGTTGAAAACCCAAGTTCATGCAAATGCCAAACAACCGACTCCGCTTTATTTATAAAGTCTATATTATTTGTTATATCGTCATCGGTAAATGTATATAACCTATTACCGATTTGTGCGGTAACCACTGCTCCGGAGTTTGCACGTTGGATTGAGTTTGCTTCTGAAAAAATGATAAGATTTTCCCCTTCAACCGGCACGTTGGAAGCAACGGAGGTATGTAGGTAATAGTTTTCGGTATCGGAAACGCTATTGCCACAAGCGGAAAGCAATAATGCGGGCAATACCGCAATAGAGATTATAGTGGTAGCTTTTTTTATTTTTTTAATCATCATCGTACCTCCTATCAAAAATATACTAAACTGCTAAATAAATATTACACCACCTAGCATAACATTTCTCAAACAATATTGCAATAGGGAATTTAATTTTCGTCACTATTCTTATAGTATAGTAACTTTTTGTAGGTAAACTTACACAATGAACCCTTCATTTAGATTGATTATATTGACAATCTTTTCATGAAACCCAAATGCAGCCACAGTCGTTTTTCAGAAAGCATACGTTGTTAGAAAATAGTTCAGAGGTTGCAACTGGCACAGATGTGGGATATAATAGGGGTATGAGAGAAGCTGAAAAGGAAAGAAAACAGGAAACAGATGAACGCCTTGTAAAAGGTTTAAGACGAAGCCCTTTCACAACATTGAGCAATGAAGAAATTGAGCATTTGCGGCAGGAAATCAGAGCTATTGAAGCTGACGAAAGTGTGTTTAGGTTCAATAAGGGTAGGCAGACTGGTTATGTAGACATAACCGATTCTGTAAATGTACGTTACGATGTATTCCCAAGCACAGACTCGAAACACCCAAGAGATTTAATGAGTGAAAGGGCTGTACTTGCTCATGAATATTATGGACACAGACAATACCGTAATACTCCATTGTCCCCAGAAAGTTGGAACGACGAATTCAGAGCAAGCTACATGGCGGCTAAAAATGCCCCCAATTTGTCTGATGAAGATAGACGGTACCTAATATTAGATGCGATAGAAAGGGCGAAAGAGGCAGGTTTTTCAATACGTTATAATGAAGTTATGAGGAGGCTTGTTTATGGATTTTAGCAAAATAACAGAAGTTGAATTTGAATTATTAATGCAAGCAAGTGAAGATTTTGGGCGTTTTGGCAAAAGTGAACGTATATGTTCACGTTGCGGAAATAGTTTTGAACACTTCACAAACGGCAACTCGTATCAAACAAAATGCAAAACCGCTAATTGCCTTGATATAGTAAGTCGCGGGATATAATACCGCCGCCGTTTGAGAGCCTTACACACTGAACACGGCAAGGCGAGCAAAAACCATCTCAAAAACCATCTATAAGAAAGAGGTGGTTTTTTTATTCCACGCCGGCTTTTGGCTTACAAATACCTTCCACCTATTTATTATTATCGTGACACAGACGGCAAGGAAATAGACCTTATTTTAGAATACAACGGTACAGTATACCCGATTGAGATAAAAAAGACCGGTAACCCAGGCAAAGATACAATAAAGAGTTTCGGCGTGTTACAGAATTCAGGAAAGATTGTGGGCGAAGGTGCCGTTGTTTGCATGTATAAAAATGTCCATCCCATCGACAAGAACAACTGGGCTATTCCAGTTTGGTTGATATAAAATCTACTTGAAAACAAATCTGCCACCTTCTTTTGCTCTTCAACAATTTGGAGGTTGTATTCGAGCAAGTTTTGTGGTATACTCGAAGGAGAAGAGGCATAATTTAAGGAAAGTGCTATAAAGAGCAGTGCAAAAATATTAAAAAAAGGGGATTATAACAAAATGAACAATATTATTTCTCATAAGTCAGAAAAATGCGTAGGTTGTAATCATTGTGTAAAAACTTGTCCAATTGGTGAGGCTAATATAACCTCATATGAAAACGAGCGTATTAACGTTTTTGTGGATGATCACAAGTGCATATCTTGTGGGGTCTGTATTACATCATGCCATCATGGAGCAAGAGGCTATGTAGATGATAGTAAGGCTTTTTTTGAGGACCTCGAAAACGGCACCCCTATATCTGTCATTGTTGCCCCTGCTATAAAAACCAACTTTGTGGAATGGAGAAAAATTATCACTTGGCTTAGAAACTTGGGTGTTGGCAAAATTTTTGATGTATCTTTGGGTGCAGATATTTGTATATGGGCACACATAAGATACTTGCAAAAACACAAGATGCCCCCAATTATAACCCAGCCATGCCCCGCAATAGTCAATTACATATTGATGCACAAGAATGAGCTTGTGAGATACTTATCTCCCATCCATTCGCCTATGCTTTGTACCGCAACATATATGCGAAAACACGAAAATATCAACACAAAAATTGCCGCTCTGTCCCCTTGCATCGCAAAATCAACAGAGTTTAAACAAACAGAGGGCGTTGACTATAATGTTACATTTAGCGAGCTGAGCCGTTATATGACAGAAAATAATATAACTCTTCCAAAAGGTGAAGGTAACTTTGACAATTTTGAATCGGGCTTGGGTGGCCTATTTCCTATGCCTGGCGGTCTAAAAGAAAATATTGAGCATTATCTTGGAAAGTCTATTCGTATAGATAAATCCGAGGGCGAGAACGTAGTTTACAAAGCGTTGGATGAATACAAGGAACAACCGTTTCATAAACTACCTGTTGTTTTCGATGTCTTAAACTGTGCGGAAGGCTGTAACGTCGGAACGGGCTGTACAAATGAGCATATAAGCCTATTTGATATTAACACCACAATGCACGAAGTGCGACAAGGCTTTAGTAGCGAGGACAAAAAAGCGTATCTGGACGAATTGTTTGAAAAGTTTGATGAAACTTTATGTATAGATGATTATATGAGACGGTATGCACCGACTCCCGTACAACCTATATCTGTATCGCAAATCGACATCGACGCAGCTATGGATTCCCTCGGAAAGTATACTGATGAAGATAAGATATTTGATTGCGGTGCTTGCGGTTATAGTGGGTGTGCGGAAATGGCAAGAGCCATTGCAAAAAAAATCAACACTCCTTTCAACTGCATAGAAAAAGTGCATAAAGATGTAAAGCTGGAACACAAGGAGCTAAGTGAGGGCTTGAAAAATTTTGACCAAATACTTTCAACTACCGAACAAATTAAGGCACTTACCGTAGAAATAGAGGACAATATGACAGATATAACCTCTGCAATAGCCGCCTATAATCGTATGATTTCAAACATTGAATCAATTGCGTTTCAAATTAATATGATTTCTCTAAATGCTTCTATCGAAGCTGCAAGAGCGGGTGAACACGGCAGAGCTTTTGGCGTAGTGGCAGAAGAAATACGCCGCCTTGCTGACAACTCAAAAAAATCAGCGGCGGATACGCGAGAGGCTTCTGTTAAAACCAATAGTGCCGTTGATGTTATAAACCATACGGTATCTGAAATAAGCGAGAAAGTTAAAGATTCATACGAACACATCTCCATTATACACAAAACAACACAAAAGATTTTAGGCAATACCGGCGATAGCTCCGATAAACAAAAGTCATCTTCAGATATGAAATGACGAGGTAATCAAGGATGATACTACGAGAAAGCCTTTGATTTTGCTAGCGGACTACGTTGTCGGTAAAAAGTGGATTCCTTCACAAGAAAACTACGTTTTTACAGACGTGTTTACGATAGTTTACTCTAAACGAGGCGTTCATATTTTCCCAAACAACCCCCGAAAATTAGAATAGGAGGATGAAGTTTATGTTTGGAGCGTTACTGTTATTTTTGGACAAAATGGCATTTGAGGATACAAGACTAGAGGTGATCACCAAAGACGGAGAAGTTTTTACTGGATTATCGGCTGATTTAGATGAGGGGGATGATGACCTCGGTTGGTCTTTCAAGCATGTAGACGGAGTTTCGTATGACATCTTATACCTCAAAGACATAGCCAGTGTACGCCGTGTAGGCGAGGTTGAGTACGCCTACGTAGCAAACCAGGAACTAGTTGAAGCAGTATAGAATACCGCCGC
>WRKF01000055.1 GCA_009778165.1 Defluviitaleaceae bacterium | reverse complement strand
CTTCGCAAATCTCAAGAAAAAGTTGCGAAAAATAATCAAAAATCACCCTAGTTTAGGTGAAGCATTGAGGGAGTGTTTTGGAGGGTAATTAGTATAATTAGCTTTTTAGTGCTTGGTGTAATTATGGCTACAGTAGGGGACCTTGTAGCTTTATACAGTGTGTTCGCCGCTGATAGCTATACAGGAGAAAATTCCCGATTTGCTACTAATGTTTTTATTAACAGCAGAACAAGGGCGTGGGGTACAACTTGGGAAATGTCCGCCAATAGAGGAAATGGGTCTCAGAACATAAACAGAAACTTTACCCAAGAACAGTTAAATTCACTTACTGTTACAAGTTCTAGCCAAAGTGGCACGATTTTCTTGAGGCTGAACCAAAACGAAACTTCTAAGGAAATAGAAATTACTAATTACACAGGTTTATTGGATATGAGCGAGTTTTCGCCAGGAAGAATACGCTTGGAATTAGCTTTCCTTGACGCAACTCACTTTAACGTAGCGGTAAATTGGTAGCATAGTTAGGTGAGGTCAGTTGTTAGCATTTCACTTAATGGTTAAGGGTTACTTCTGCCTAGCGGATTTATTAATACTAAACAGATTCTTAATCCTATGCTTTCAAAGTCTTAGAAACTGTGGTCAATGGCTGTGTAATTGCTTATTGACCACAGATAACTATGTTTTAAAAAGTATCAACAAAAATCTAAAATTCCAAATTATAGATTATATAAGGAGAGAACCCGTTGAAAATATTCAAATTTTGCAGTAAGTATCTATTGTCCTACAAGCTAATGCTAGCAGTGCATATATTTCTTGTTCTTTGCATAGCATTTATTGGCATATTATCACCTCTCATTACAGGAAATTTTTTAGATAGTTTGGTAGAAGGCGGAACTATTGAGGTTGTTGTGCGTTTTTGTATTATATTTGCTATTATTAGTATATCTAATATTTTGATAGGGTACATAAGCACCATATTACATACTAAATTGCAGACGAATATGGCTTATAATCTAAACAAAGATACAATAGCCCATCTACAAAACCTATCACTAACTTATACAAACAGAATAGATACTGCCTATATAAATCAAAGAGTTAGCGGTGATTCCAATGAGGTAATGGCTTTTTGCATTAAAGTTTTACAGAACACAATAAGTAGTGTTATGATACTTGTTATTCCATTTGCTATAATGATAACGATAAATTGGTTTATAGCTCTACTTTTGTTGATCTTTTTTGCTTTATATATATTTTTGTATGTTGCAAGCAAAAAAATTATATATATCACTAGCTACGAATTAAAAGAGCAGCGAGATAGCTTTTTAGCTAGATTACACGAACAGATTAAACACATCAGACTAGTAAAACTACAGGGAATTGATTTTATTAACAAGCTAAACACCCCTTTTTCAAATTTAATGAATATTGTTATCAAAAACCAAAAAATCAATTATCTAGTTTACGGCCTAGATGGATTCATACAAACTCTAGCACAAATAATGCTGTTTATAGTTGGAGGAATACAAATATTAAATGGAAACTTTACGATAGGTACGTTCACTATATTTTCTAGCTATTTCAGTATGGTATTAAGGTCTGTAAGTTATTTTTTTAATTTGGGTAAATCCTATCAAAATGCACTTGTTTCATGCACAAGATTATCTGATATTTTTTCAAATGAAAAAGAGGAATTTGGCATTAATGTTATTGATAATATAAAAACGATAACATTGGAAAATGTAAGTCTTACTCGTGATAAAAAGCAAGTTATAAATTCATTCAATGCAGTGTTTGAAAAAGGCAAATTATACGCATTGGCAGGCGAAAACGGTTCTGGAAAAACAACAATAATTGATTTAATTATGGGCATGTATATAAACGAAGTGCAGGGAAGGATAAGTTATAATGACATCTGTATTAAGGAAATTGATATGCAAAACTTGCGTAAAACAAATTTATCATTTGTTGAGCAAGAACCAACTTTGATAAATGATACAATAAGATATAACATAACATTATCAGAGGAAATTGTTGGAGATGGCGAAATTTTTAAATATGCTCAAATTTTAGGAATAGAGAGCTTTATAACCGAAAAAACTTTAGATTTGCAAATGGATGAAAAAAACACAAATACATCCGGGGGAGAAAAGCAAAAGATGGCTATCCTTAGGGCATTGTATAAAAATGCCGAGGTGATGATATTTGACGAACCTACGTCCGCATTGGATGAAAAATCTATTAAGCTCTTTACAAAATATTTGCTTGAAGCAAAAAAGCAAAAAATTATCATAATTATAACTCACGAACAAAGGTTGAAAGACATATGTGATATAGTGCTTTATTTGTAATATTAATTTTGAGTTATAATTTCTGAGTAGAGGGGTGGTAGAGGTATCGCCATTCTGCCCGGAAATTTAGCTATATTTGGAGGCAACAAAAAAATTGGCAAACTCGATTTTGAAATTTATGGATTAAGTGTAAAAATGGCGAAAAACCTTAGTTGGGCTTTTAGAATTTGATAAAAATTGCTTCCGAAAATACTATTCTAATGCGAACTATGAAACTCTTTATGTGAGACTCTATGGCTGACTCTATGTAATATTTTGTATTATAAAAAACAGAAATAATATCTGATGATTAGAAAGATAACCCCATTATACAGTATGCTCGGGAATGAAACAAGTGAAAAATGTCTGAACGATATGTATCAACTTTTTTGCCGCATATCCTCGCAATTTTAACGTGTTTTGCCAAAAACAGCTATTTCTGTTATAATTGCTACTTATAGCAAACGCATATAGACAAGTATAAATTACAAAAAAATTTGGAGGATAATATGTTTAAACTAAAAAACAACTCTACCATAGATTTTTTTAAAGGAGGAATTTAAGTGTGAAAAAAACAATAAAGAGCTGCACTGTCGTTTTAGTGTCCATCATGTTATTATCACTATCGGCAGTAGTATTTGCCGAGGAACCTACTGTTCCGTTATACACAGTAGAAGATTTTTTCACAGCTGCACAGGCACAATCTTTTGATCTTATGCCCTGCGGTGAAAGGCTAATGTTTTTATCTCCTGTAAACGGGGTTAACAACATATTCACAAGGGATATAGTCACTGGTGTAGATACTCAAATTACTTTTGAAACGGAGCAGTCCGTTGCAATGGCTTTTGCTGTTGGCGACAATATTATATTCGTGCGTGGCAATTTAGGAGATGAAAACCTCAATATCTTTCGTGTTGAACCCTTTGGACCCATAATAAACTTTGGCGGGATAACAAATTTGACACCTTTTGAAAATGCAACATTTATTGTAAGGGACACGTTGGATGGGACGCACCCAACATATGAAATTTTGGTTATATCCAACCAAGAAACTCCCACAGAATTTAATATGTATATCTTGAATATACAAACAGGGGAGTTGACATTGGCTTACAGATCGGCAAACCAATTGCACTTTGACAATGACGGTGTTGGTAGAATATTAGCCACACCAGATATGTTAACCGGAAACACTATACTAATGCATCGCTACACAAACGAGGGTGAGTTTGCATACGCAAAAACAATAAGTCATCACGACGATTTCTCTGTTTTTGGTTTTAACTATACAAATGAGTATATTTATGTCATAACCAACATTAACAGAAACTTTTCGGCTCTTGCGAGGTTAAACCCTTCCACCATGGAAGTTGTGGAGTATGTGTTTGAACATAACTCTGTAGACGTTATTACTGCAACAGTAGGTTTTTTAACACCAGGCGTTCTCGAGTATGTTTTGTACATAGACGATTTTTCTACCAGAGTGTTTTTCTGCCCTCTTGCTCAAGAAATACATACTACAATTGCAGATTTTTTCCCTGCCAACACAATAATATTTCCTACTGCACACAGCCAAGACCAAAACACATTCCTTGTGAATATAGCCTCAGATGTGTTTGATATGCAGCAATTTATATTTAACAAGTACGAAAACACCATTGAACCGTTAACGGTCAGCACATTGCCGCCAAGTGAGCATATGGCAAATATGTTGCCTGTTAGGTACACCGCAAGGGATGGTGTAGAAATACAGGGCTTTCTTACACTACCGGTTGGTGTAGAGCCGTATAATTTGCCTGCGGTTGTTTTGGTGCACGGTGGTCCATGGGCGCGTGATTTTTGGGGCTTTCATGCAGAAGTTCAGTTTTTGGCAAACAGAGGCTATGCCGTTTTACAGCCAAATTTTAGGGGTAGTACAGGCTTTGGTCGTGAATTTTTGGAGCTTAGCTTTGGAGAGTGGGGGTTGTCTATGCAAGACGATATAACAGACGGTGCTTTGTGGCTGATAGAGCAGGGGATTGCAGATCCCGACCGCATAGCTATTATGGGTCATTCTTGGGGCGGGTACGCTACCCTTGCCGGAATAACTTTCACACCAGACATTTTTGCGGCTGCTATAGCAGAAATGCCCATTTCCAGCATCTTTACACTAATAGACAGTATACCTCCTCAATGGGAGCAGGATAGAGAGATGTTTTATGCCCGTATAGGGCATCCTGTTTATGACTATAACAGGCTGCGGGCAGCAAGCCCTGTTTACCATGCATATAGGGCAACAACGCCGCTACTCATTGCACACGGTGCAAACGACCCAAGAACAACGCTTATAGAGTCTGTGCAGTTTGTGCAGGCGTTAGAAAACAGTGGTATAGACTCCCACTTTATGGTGTTTTGGGATGAGGGGCATATTTTAACCAATCAGCAAAATTTCTTTCAATTTTACGCAATGGTGGAGGCGTTTCTAGCTTACCATCTGGGAGGGCGTACAGTGAATGAGTTAACTGATTTGGACTATGCCCAGACGTTGGCAGAAGTGTTGACTCGTATGCCATGAAAAATTATAGAGGAACGGTTATTTCTCCTGCACTAAACAGCGGGAGAGTTTTTTGTGCTAAAAAGAGTTCTTATAGCAATTCTGTGCGTCGGAATTGTCATATGCTTGAGCATATTGTAAAAGTTTGTTATAATGTCACCATAGAAAAAAGACCAACTATGAAATGTCAACCCCTTTTTTTAAAAAAAATTAAATTTTTTTTAGGTAAAAATCAGGTAAAGAAGGGTACACAAATGAAACCCATGTTAAAAAGGTTAAAATGGGGATGAATGTTAGTAAGGTTTATAAGGTCGCTGCTCCTTCAAGACAGCCCAGATAATCTGCAGTAGTTTGCGCTGGACACCAGCTAAAGCAACGTAATGATG
>WRKF01000054.1 GCA_009778165.1 Defluviitaleaceae bacterium | reverse complement strand
CCATCCGCATTTTTATATTACCATATTTTAAACAAAAAATTATAGTTTGTCAATTGTTGTCAAAAAAATAAAAAAGAGTTATAATCGTTATAATCTTGTAATCGTAAAGGTTAAAAATGACTTCAACTTTCTGTGGAGGTTTCTGATGAAATTAAGTAAACGGCAGTCTATCAGAAAGGGAATGATTATCTTTATGTGCTTTACATTCCCTATTACAATTGCATGGCTGTCACCGGCTATTCCGGTTTTATACGGGATGTTTTTAGGTGTTGTTTCAGGTGCAATCATAATATTTATCTTGCAGTTTTTGGTTTCATTATTTTTGGGTAGGGCTTTTTGTGCTTTCTTATGCCCGGGAGGCGGAATCAACGAATGTCTTATGCTTATTAATCAAAAACAGTTATCAAACAAAAAATTAAGAATTATTAAATGGATAATTTGGTTTCCTTGGCTCACCGCCGTGATAGGTGGCTTTATTATATATGGCGGAATAAGTAGGGTTGATTTTTTTGCGGGCTTGGCAAACGGTTGGGAATTTTTATTCGCACCGTACCGATATGCAATCTATTTCGGGGTTTTGTTGCTTGTGTTTATGCTACATTTGATAGTTGGAAAACGTGCTTTTTGTCAAACAGTATGTTGGATGGCACCGTTTATGATAATTGGGACAAAGGTGTCGGATTGGCTCAAACTGCCAAGGCTTAGTTTGAAAGCAAATTCGGATGGTTGTATAGGTTGTACACTATGTTCAAAAAGATGTCCCATGAGCCTTGATGTTAAATCAATGGTTGAAACGGGAAACATGAAAAACTCTGAATGTATATTGTGTGGAGAATGTATTGATATTTGCCCTAAAAAATCCATTTTCTATATTTTCAAAAATGCATCTTCTAAACAGTAAAGCAGATCAGTAACAACGCCCTCCGACAACCCCCGAATCCCTGAAAATCCTCACTTTGGATTTCAGGGATTGTCAAAAATCGCTTTTAAAAATATTATTCTAATGCGAACTATGAAACTCTTTATGTCATACCCTATGCGATGCTTTACCATTCACGTAAAATAAAACACCTTTTACGACAAAAAGACCACAAGTTGACATTATGCATTATAATAGATTTATAGATTTATATATTCAATAAATTTAGCAAGCAAAAAAACAACTCCAATGAGAGGGAAAGGAGATAGCCATGATGAAAAAAAGTTTAGCCACTCTTATTAACCGAACTGCCGCAACCGTTGCGTTTAGGGTAGCGAAAATTGGGGCAGGGGTACAGAGTTTTGCTGGTTGGTATCAACCAAAAGTGCCTAAAAGAATCGCAAAATAAAATTTCACATAGTTTAAGTAAAAGTATAGTGTCAGAAAGAGGTAGGGGAAATGCGTATAGCAATTTGCGAAGATAATGAAAAAGAACAACAACGCTTGTCGGCCGCCATATTGGACTGGGCTGAAGCTAGAAAACTGAATATAGAAATTAAATGCTACTACAATGCAGACCAGTTCCTCTTCGCATGGCCTGACGTAGCTTTTGATTTAATTTTTTTGGATATTAATATGGGGGATATGTCTGGGATAGAGCTTGCAAAAAAAATTAGAGAACATGATAAAAATGTGCTGATTGTTTTTGTTACGAGTTTTTCTCAATATGTATTGGAAGGTTATGATGTTAACGCATTGCACTACCTAATAAAACCTTTATCTGTCACTAAGTTGATACCAATTTTAGACAAGGCTAATGTGGTTTGGTCTTCGCTCAGAAAGGATATGCTAATCGTATCTAATGATTCAGGACGAATAAAGCTCCCTTATGGAAATATATACTACATTAGTATGGTTGGCCATATAGCTGAGATATGTACTGAAAACGATGTGTATGAATTGAGGAAAACGGCAGCAGAGTTTGAAGCTCTGCTGCCAACGTACTTTATCCGATGTCATCGGTCATATATAGTAAACCTACTTAAAGCAGATTGTGTTTACAAAGATTCTTTAAGCCTTTCAAACGAAAAGACTTTACCTATTAGCCGCAGGAATACTAAACGTGTAAACGATGCATTCTTACGCTTGTTCATGGAGTAATGCTAATGAGATTTGAATTTATTATCGTTGAAATAATGGCAATTTTTGTGGAAGTATTTGCTTGCATTTATTTTTTGCGAAGTCGGTTTGCCTCCAAGTATGTTACAAATGCCCCCGAGTTGATATGTGGGGCAATCATTGTTATTTGGGGGTTTTTAGCTTTCTTGTTTAGTTTGCCGGGATATGACGTTGCCTTTATGCTGTTGTTATCCGTGTATGTTTTTTTCGCAAAACTTGGAAAGCTGCTTACTAAAATTCTTGGGATTGTGATGTTGGTGACAATCATGATGGTTACATCGATTTTAGGTGCAAGTATTGTTGCGATGATTATGGGAGTAACAATCGGAGACACACTGGAAGACTACGAAACCTCAAGGCTTGTGGCAATAATTTTTATCAAGATGATGCAAGTTGTTTTACTATATACCCTGTCAAAAAGGCATATTTCCATCCACAGCATTCAAAAAATACCGACAATCATAGTGGGGATTGTAATGGCGGTAATATTCGTATTTGCTTTAGTTATACGAGCCGGCATAGATACGATTTACTTGGATAATGAACAGAGCAGTATGCTTATTTGGGCTTCTGTGGGTTTGTTATTCATTATAATTGCGATATTTCTCGTATATGAGATGTTTGTCAGGGAAGAAGCTAAAAATACGGATTTAGTTATGAGTTTGCAACGAGTTGAGTTAGAGCGTGGCTTTTTCAATGAGATAAATTCTGTATACACCGATATACGTGTATGGCGACATGAGTATATGAACAACTTAACAGTGCTTAGAGATTTAGCACAATATGAAAGAAAAGATAAAATTATTTCTTACATAGATAAAATCTCGGGTGAACCCGCACATTTTAAAACTGCTTTGCATACCGGAAATCTTATACTTGACGCAATTGTGAGTTCAAAACTTGCATTGGCACAAAAACAAGGCATTGAGGTCAATATTCATGCTGTTTATCCGAAAGACAACAGTATTGATGATAGTGATTTATGTATAATAATAGGAAACCTTCTTGATAACGCAATTGAGGCATGTGGAGCATTGAGCCTAGAATCGGACAAAGGGATGGATATAGCATCAGAAAGACGATTTATTGATTTTGTTTTTTTGGCTAAAGGTAAGAATCTGTTTATTTCGGTAAAGAACAGCTATTTTACCGAAATAAAGCAGGACAAGGGGCGTTATATTACTCGTAAAGATAGTTTGTTTCACGGCATTGGACTTCAATTGCTAGATGCCGTTATACGCAAATACGACGGTCATGTCATGAGAAATCATGAGAAAGGCGTATTTGAAACCAACATAATTTTGCCGCTTGTACCGTCTGGTGAGATTGAAAAATCAAAAATGGATAAGGGAGGTTGAAGAACGTGTTTGAAAATCTAATTAACAAAGTGGTAAACTACTGGGTTATTGAAGGGATTATTGCCGAAACGGATGAAGATATTTATGCGTATGGCCTAGATTTATTACTTTTTTCTGCTGTTAATCTTATAGTGATATTAATAACGGCACTTATTACAGGGAAATTGCTGGAAAGCCTCTTGCTAATCGCCGTGACAATACCCTTGCAAATGTTTGGTGGTAGCTATCATGCGAAAAGCCATTTAAATTGTTTTTTAATAATGTACATTGGTTGGTGGCTTGCCATAGGGATTGCTCCAAACCTTGACCATATGTCGGCGATTTTTATTGCTGTCTGTTCTCTTGTTCTTATTTTATGTCTTGCTCCGGTTTCTCATAAAAATGTGCCTATTAGTAGCGGACAAAGCAAGAAAATGAAAGTGCTTGTAAGAATTTTCACGATAACATTTGTAGTTATTTCTGTACTATTGTCTGATATTTTCTTAGGAATGCAGTTTTTCAGCAATTTTATAGCTGTTGGATTGGGAGCTATCGCTCTTTCTATGTTAGCTGCTAAGGTGAAGTGCAGCCTTTTAACACCATTTGCGTAAAATAAAACACCTTTTACGACAAAATGATTCCTTTTCTGAAATCTGTGTTATACTTAATTTACTTTCTAGTTAAAGAAAACCCTAAATAGAGTTTATCGACAAAAACCTATGATTACAAGTGCTAATCGTACGTACAGCATGGTTCGTAATCTAAAGTTTGCAAATGTATACATCTCTGGTGGTGACCTAGGAAAAGGTTATGGGTAAAAAAACAGCTAGGATAGTATGGTAATTAGTTAGAATCACACTATCGCTGAAACTGAATCAGGATATGGTTGTCCGGTAATGAAAGTTTCTATATTTGCTAAAATAGTGTGTCATATGCAAGTGTGTTTGCTCAAAAAATGTGAAGTGTAGTTTAAAGATACCAGTGAAAGGAGTTTAGCCATGGAAATCATTAATAAAGAAGTAATATCTCCGCTTTCTAACGATCCAGGCGGAGGAGGACCGTGCTTTTGGGTTACGCGACCGTGTAATATTGAATGCAGTTGCGTTTTCGATATGAGCTGGTGTCCTCTTTGTGGCATAGATTTTAGCGTTTGCCCTGTTCAATGTATCTGTGGGATTAACTTACGATAACCTCAATAGAGGGTTTCGTGTTAATCTAAAAACCTATCCTCAACAATAAATTAAAATTACTTTATATTCACTTGATATGATGATACAATATAGATATGAATGTTTGTGATCTTAATGAAGTTGATATAACTGGTATTATCTTTTTTCAAGTTATATGTAATTTTGTTGAGGATGGGTTCTAAAATTAGAGTAACTATTTTTACTTTACAAACTAATTATTAGTATTGCATTTTTATCGCGTTTTACTTAAAAATTTAATTTAAAGGAGGACACTTTTATTATGTATAAAAAATCAGTCTACAACATTGAGGTCGATAAACTTGAAGATGATAAATTGTTATTTTTCAACACTCGAACAACTGCCTTTGGAATTATGGATAGACCGACAAAGGCTTTGTATGATGGTATAGAACAATTTAATCAAAATACCATAGAAAACGATACACTTAAAAATAATTTTGAAACATTAGTTAATAACCGGTGGTCAATAAACTCCTGAATTTATCCCCAGTTCGGTGTAAGCCCCAAGCGTTGGGTTGTGGAACGAACTTTTGCATGGGCGAACTATTCTCGCAGATTGTCTAAAGACTATGAAATATTAACTGTTCATG
>WRKF01000053.1 GCA_009778165.1 Defluviitaleaceae bacterium | reverse complement strand
TTATTAAGTCAGACGATGAGGAGGTTTTGAATATGCTAGCTCAAAGAAACCCACAAATGTCAAAAGCAGTCGGTGTGCTGAAAGAGTTGTCGGCTGATGAGCGTACTCGGATGTTGTATGAGCAACGTGAGATTGCTCGTAGGGATATGGTATCGCGAACGGAAGGAGCAGTTAAGGATAGTAAATTAAGAATTGCCCGAAACGCTTTACGAAGGAATATGTCTATTGAAGATATTGTTGACATCACCGGCTTAACCTATGAAGAAGTAGAAAATCTGCGTATCAACATTTGAAAATCTATATTATCTATATTATCTATATTATTAAAACCGGAAGTGTCGTTAGTGGCCTTCCGGTTTTTTACACACAAACCCTTTTAAAGGGATTTTTGATTCCCTCTTGATATTTACTCTGTTATTTTGTATAATTATTACAATAAGAAAGTAGAAAAGCAAGCATTAAACGGGGTAATCATACTATGAAATGTTATAATCATAATACAATCGGGGCGGCGGGGGCTTGCGTAGAGTGCAAAAACCTCTTTTGCCGAGAATGTTTGGTAGAGTTTGACGATAAATACTATTGTAAAGACCATGCATTGGAAAAAATAAAACTTTGCACCCAAAACGACAACGGCGAAACCGTTGCAAAAAAGAAATATAACGAAAGCAAGAGAAATAAAAAAAATAAGAAAAAGCACAAAAACTTCGACTTTAGGTGGCTAATATCCCTTGTTCTGTGTATTCTTTGGGGCTATTTGGGGATTCACAGATTTTATTTGGGGCGCTGGGGTACGGGTTTCTTGTGGCTCTTTACCGGTGGTCTGTTTGGTATAGGCTACATTGTAGATATTATTTTAATAGCCTGTGGGGAGCTAGATTAGTTATGATACAACAATTTATTGAATGGTTGATTGATGTTGTTAATTTTATACTAATTTTTGCCGGGGTTTTCGCCAGTTACAAAATGTACAGACTAATCTCGCTTTCCATTAGGGCATTAAAAGTCTATATAAAAGTAAACGATCCGAAAAACGAAACAGCTACAATTAACAGAACAATGGACACCTTTCGTAAGTTAAAATCTATCGGAAGAAGAAAATAAAATAAAAAAATATAGCCATTTAAGGAGAAAAACCATTATGAAAGTAAACGATATTCGCGAACTTTACCTAAATTTTTTTGAAAAAAAAAATCATCTGCGAATGAAAAGTGCATCCCTTGTACCTCACAACGATAACAGCCTGTTGCTTATAAATTCCGGTATGGCACCGCTAAAGCCTTTTTTTGTGGGTGCTCAAGTACCCCCTCGGGTAAGGGTTACAACTTGCCAAAAATGTATACGCACAGGAGATATAGAAAATGTGGGACAAACCGCTCGTCATGGCACTTTTTTTGAAATGTTGGGCAATTTTTCTTTCAACGATTATTTTAAAGAGGAGGCAATTTTGTACGGCTACGAATTTTGTACAGAAGTGCTAAAATTGCCACCGGAAAAAATTTTTGTATCTATATATCAAGATGACGACGAAGCCCACGATATTTGGCACAAACAGGTGGGTATTCCTTTAGAAAAAATTGTGCGGTTGGGTAAAGACGATAATTTTTGGGAAGTGGGTTTGGGACCCTGTGGTCCTTGCAGTGAGCTATATTACGACCGCGGAGAGGAATACGGCTGTGGTCAAAAACCTTGTGCGCCGGGCTGTGATTGCGACCGATTTTTGGAATTTTGGAATTTGGTATTTACCCAGTTCAATAAAGAAGAGGACGGCAGTTATTCTAAGCTGGATCGGGTTAATATAGATACCGGCATGGGGCTTGAGCGTATGGCAGTTATTATGCAAAATGTGGACAGCATTTTTGATGTAGATACAGTGGCTGCAATCAAAAACAAAGTGTGTGAAATTTCCGACAAAAAATATGGCGAAAACCATAAAGACAACGTGTCCCTGCGTATAATTACCGATCACATGCGTTCCGTTACTTTTATGATAAGTGATGGGGTGCTGCCTGGTAGCGAGGGGCGTGGTTATGTGTTGCGCCGTTTGTTGCGCCGTGCTGTGCGGCACGGCAGGCAGTTGGGTATTGCACGGGAGTTTTTGAAAGAAGTGGCTGCCGTTGTTATAGAAGGTTCAAAACAAGGTTATCCGGAGCTTGAGGAAAAACGTGATCACATATTAACTGTAGTTTCTCGGGAGGAAAGTAATTTTAGGAAAACCCTGGAACAAGGCATGGGGTTAATGGAAAAACTTATACAAACTGCAAAAAGCCAAAACAATGCTACCATCTCGGGCGAGGACGCTTTTAAAATGTATGACACGTTTGGTTTCCCTAAAGAGCTAATGGAAGAAATTTTGGATGAGCAAGGTTTAAAAATAGACGATGATGCCTATAAAACCCATATGGAAAACCAAAAACAGCGGGCTAGAGCAGCAAGAGAAGCTACAAACTTTTTGGGCAACAAAGACAGCATATACAACGACTTTTCATTAACTGCGTTTCAAACTAATTTTGTGGGTTATGATAACAATACCGCCACAGGAAAAGTTTTGGCTATTGTGCAAAATAACGAATCTGTAAAAGTAGCCACAGAAGGGCAAGAGGTGGGTATAATAACAGACACAACCCCCATTTATCCGGAAAGCGGCGGTCAAAAGGGAGATATGGGAACATTAAAAACCCCGATAGCCAATGTGGAAATTTTTGATTGCAAAAAGTTGCCCAACGGTGTCGTTGTGCATTTTGGTTTAATAACGGCAGGGGAGCTACAAACAGGGGATCAAGCTACAATTGAGTTAAACGAGGCTAATCGGCTTGCGATTACTCGTAACCACACTGCAACCCATCTGCTTCATAGTGTGCTGCGTAATGTTTTGGGTTCTCACGTTACCCAAAGCGGTGCAGAAAAATCCCCTACAAAGCTCCGTTTTGACTTTAGCCATTTTCATCCCATAAAGGATAGCGAGATAGCTCAAATAGAGGATTTGGTAAACGAAAAAATACTGGACGGATTGCCGATAGAAATTTCCCAAAAACCCATAGATATTGCTCGAAAAGAAGGGGCGATAGCTCTTTTTGGCGAAAAGTACGATGATATAGTTAGGGTTGTAAACATACCCGGCTTTAGCATGGAGCTTTGCGGAGGCACCCATGTGGAAAACACCGCAAATATTGGACTGTTCAAGATAATATCTGAGGGTGGCATTGCCCAAGGGGTACGCCGGATAGAGGCAGTTACGGGGCAAAATGCCTTGGCTCACATAAAATCCAGAGAAGCTGTAATAAAGGAAGTTGCAAGCATTTTAAAGGCTCCGCAAGACACCATTGTTGCAAAAACAAAAGCCTTGGCACAAGAAAACAAGGAGCTAAAAAGCCAGCTGGAAAGCGTAACAGATAAGTTAAATGCCGCATCTATAGAAAAGTTGTTAAATAAAGTGACGGTGATAAATGGCAAAAATGTGTTTATAGCCCGTATAGATAACAGCCCCCAAAACGCACTGCGGTCTATGGGAGATCAGGTTAAAAATCAGCTAAAATCCTGTGCTGTGGTGCTAATGGGAGCAGAGGGTGGTGTCGTGCAAATAGTGGTAATGGCGACAGACGATATTGTAAAGCAGGGCTTTAATGCCGGTGCTATAGCTAAAAAACTTGCCACGGCAACCGGTGGTAGCGGCGGCGGCAGACCCAACATGGCAACAGCCCAGGGCAAAGATATAACAAAGTTAGACGATGCACTGGAAATGGCAAGAGAAATGATTGTATAGTTTATATGTCGTGTTTTAAAACCGTGGGGCGCTTGCCCCACACCCCGCAAGGGGATCGCCCCTTGATCCCATTTTAAATATGGAGCAAACCCTCCGTGAAAGGAATAGTTATAACTATGAGCAGATCTCAAATTTTGGAAAAATTTAAATCCTTAATACCGTATTTTTTGCTTGCAACGGCAATAATAGCAGTTTATAGAATATCTGAACAGTTGGGTTTTATTGTAGTATTTTTTAGTTGGATAATGGGTGTTATCGCCCCATTTTTCTATGGTTTTGTTTTGGCATATATTATCAATATACCGATACAAAGTGTACGCAAATTGCTACTAAAATCGAAAAGCAAATTTGTGTATAAATACCAAAAGCCTCTAAGTATTCTTGCGGTGTTTCTATCTTTTATTGCAATAATTGCTCTTGCTTTTAGCTTTATTATTCCGGCAATAGTTGCAAGCATTGCTTTCTTCATCGAAAATATACCTGCCTATTGGCAAACAATAGCTTTTTTAATAGAATATTTTAACGAGTTGGATTTGTTTGACTGGTATATTAGCCCGGAGAACATTTTGAATTTGCTTGGGGGTGCGTTGCAAGATTTTAGCATGGAGGCAATAATGCAACCTTTTGCTGCCATATTAGGAGTCGGGGCTTCCATATTTACCGGGTTTATAGCAATAATATCATCCATATATATCCTTGTGGAAAAAGACAGATTCAAGCTCCTCCTTAAAAAATTGTTAAAAATTTTTGCGCCGGCTCCCGTTTCTGTTGGAATAACAGAGATTTTTTCTAGGCTCAACAAATATTTTAGGCTATATATACATACACAAACTATAGACGGCATTATACTGGGAACTACGGCAACGCTGTTGTTATGGGCTTTGGGTTCTCCCTATGCACTGGTGCTGGGCATTATGCTTGGAGTGGTAAACTATGTGCCATATTTTGGCTCCATATTCGGCACTTTTGCGGCTGTTATTGTGGTTTTCCTCACACAGGGGGTAACGATGGGTTTTATTGCCGCCGCTTCACTAATAGTTATTCAGCAAATAGACGCTAACATCATACAGCCCAGGCTAATGGGGGACTCTTTTGCACTAAGCCCATTGTTAATAATTATAAGCATAACGATCGGCGGTGCCATCGCCGGAGTTTTTGGTATGTTGATTGCTATACCTATCGTTGCAGTGCTGAAAGATATTTTTGATACTATAGTGGCGTATTCAGAAAGCAAAAGGCAGAGGACAGAGGATAGAGGATAGAGGATAGATGACTTAAAACTTAACCTAACAAAAACTCAAAAAATGGGGTCGAGGGGCTGCTCCCTAGCGAATCAAAATGTAATCAAAATTTTACATTAAAGTAACCGAGCAGTAATTGACATTATATATATATATATATATATATATATATATA
>WRKF01000052.1 GCA_009778165.1 Defluviitaleaceae bacterium | reverse complement strand
TGCCTTTGTATTAGCAATATCGTATGCACCGCCGGCGTTGTCGTTTAGATCTACACCTTCACTTTTTGAAAGGTCGCCGCCATAATCGGCTTTGCTGTCAATATTTGAGCGATTTCCAAATTCTAAACGGGTGTCGTTGTTTACTGCTCGGCTATCTGAAAAGCGTTCTTCCATTATACCTCACCTCAAATCTTTGACAAACATTATGCCTAACCTCAAATCTTTGACAAAGTAACTCGCACAGTCGCATCTGATATTTTTATTTTTGTTACGTATCTGATACGCCGCAACAAATGTAACTCTACGCAGGCGAACAAATGCTGGTCGTAAACCTCGTCATTTAGCTCATACTTTATTAGATCAGCCATTTGCTTAAAAACATCCTTAACAATACGAGAATCGGCACTGTCTGGTCTAAAATTTTTAACAAAGATACGTCTTGCTACCTCGCGTCCCAAAACTCGCTTGTCATAATCGCACCCCGTAGCACAATAGCGGCAATAAGCACATTCGGGGTATGGGCGCAGGTTTTCTTTGCGATCATTCCAATAAGTAGATAGCGATCTTATACTTTCGTCCGAGAGAGTTATATCAATTTTGTTGTCAAGGCGATAATCTTGCGTTTTTATTTCTTCTGGCTCATCAAGTTTTCCGAAAAATAAAAATGCTTCGCCAGGTTTTAATTTTGCCAGCCGTTGTTCTTGGGTCTCGCTCATGTTAGAGCTATCTGCAAGCATTTGCTTGTCTGTAGCTTCTACTAGCCTAAAGGCGAGTTTTATATCTGTCAAAGCAACAACATCTACCGTAACTTTTCTTGGCGATTGGTCAGCAATAATAACGCCTACGCCATAGGAGCGAATTTCTGCAAGCATACGCTTTACAAGACCCTGCGCAATAGCACTTGGGTTTGCCTCGCCTTCACCTGCATTTGTATCAGCATCGAGCAATACATGGGCTTCTTCTAGCAAAATCACATTTTTTAAATTGCCCTCGCCTAAATAATTGCTGTTTACATATGCCAAAATTGAGAGCAGGAGCAAGGATATGATCAAAGCCTTTTGGTCGCTGTTTTCTATCGCGGCAAGCTCTATTACTGTCGGTTTTGTTAACAAATCTTCGATAGGTATCGAAAAGTAGTTGTCAAATAAATTAACAAGGCTTTGCAAACGCACCAATCCAGCACGCCCTATGTTTTTTGCATCGCCTGTATATCCAATTGCCTCAAACGTTTCTTCAAAACACTTTATAAAGTCAGTAATGCTGAATGTTTGACCCATATTGTCGCTTGTGTATGTATCAAGCCAGCGAAAATCTGAGTAGCAATTGTTAACCGCTTCTTCAAAAATTTTATCAAGCGGCGACGACATAGACACTGCAGCTGCAAACGCTGTCTTTAATGTAGATTTATAAGTTTCTAATCTAACATTTTTTGGCGGTACAAAAGGGTTGAACACAAAGGGCGAAATAAAATTTTTGCCAGGTGTAAATACTTGCAAATCAGGAATGCTTTGCACCAAAGCGCGATATTCATTTTTGGCAGGCTCAATCACCAAAAAAGGGATTTTATGATCTTTCCATAAACGGTCCAGAAGGCTCACAGAAAAAGTTGTTTTACCTGAACCCGGAGTGCCTACAATAAGCATATGTTTGGTGAGGTCTTTTAGTGAAACACCAATAGTATCGCCCTTTGTTGAAGACTTTAACGTTCCAACCATTATATCGCCGCCACCGACAACATTATCTGCATATGTACGACTAGCCTTGCCTGATTCATTTACGACAAGCCCTGCGTAAACAGTGTCGCTCCCAATAGGTAAGCGGAACAATTCTGATGCTTCCTCTGCTGTTATGATATATGGCAGATTATAAAATGGTGCTAAATTTTGCCCCATATTCCAAACTGATGGATCCCTGTCCGATCCAAGGATCACTTCTTGTGCAGCCCATGGGAGCGGATAGAAATTGTCGTTTTTATCTACATCATTAGGAAATAGGGATATTATGCGCAGTTCGCTACTATTGTTTAGTTGTGCCAGTATTCTTGTAGCAATAGAATTTGTTGCACTTGTTGTGCCATAAACAAGCACATTAAAGGCAAATTGGGCAGTGTTTTTGCTTTGAGAATAGTACTTGTATGTTTGCGCATGTTTTTCAGCCAATGCAAAACTGACATTACCCATGCTTTGGTCAGAAACTCCTTTTGAGAGAGTGTCAAGCATTTGTGTATTGCTATCTATAGCTGCAACCTCTTGCGGCGAATATGTAACAGGGATAAGCTGGATAGAAATAGCGCAATCAGGATAGTGGATAATCGCACTAACAATGCGGCTCATATCGTTTTCTGTAACGGCAACCCTATCAAATGTAAAGCAATAAGGTAGCAGTGAGTTTTGCAAATTTTCAAGCCGCTCACTTTTTACTATTGCTTTGACAGATTGATTGTTTATATTGCGAACAAGAGAGGTCAATTCGCTTGCATTTATCTCCCTGTAGTCATATTTTCCAAAATCAAATGTAGCCTTGCATATCCGCAAAAGCGATGTAACTGTATTGTCAATGTCCGCAGTGCTGTTGCCAATAGCACGAACAATTATATGCAATGAAATAGAGGCCTTATAGGGTTGATTTTTTACTTCTTTCGTTGACCATAAAAGCTCTAAAGAAATGTCTTGACAGCCATTTATTGTGTTTTTATAGTTTTGGTAAACCTCTGAAAGCAAACGTGCCATGTCTTGCTTGTATTCGGTATCAATGTTGGTGCTGTTTGGCAAACGCTTATGCAAAATCGAAATATGGGGAACAGAGGTTATTTCGATGATACCCATTCCGATTTTTTCGTTGTTTTGGAGTGTTACGTATGAAATGGGCACAGGATTATTCCCCCTTTTGAAATATGGCTACTGTAACATACCGAAAATGTAAAAAGAAGCGTGGTTAGTTGAAGCATGATACAACCAACCACTCCTCGTTAACCGTCTGTCAAAATGCACTTGCGTCGCCTGAAACTTCCTGCTCATATATGCCGCGCAGGGGCTGTTTCTTGCTTTTAAATTGCTGCACGACATTTCGTGCCTCGGCTTCCAAACTATCAATTTCGCTTTGGAATTTGGAACGTATTTCCGAGCATTTGGCTTCATAGGGTGCCATCACGTTACTCTTCAAAACACTAAATACAACAGCACCAACAATCCCCAACACAAACGCTATAACATCAAAAACCGGGGCGAGAAAAATGCCTAAAACCAATGAACCCCAAAATCCGGCTCTGAATTTACCTGTTGTTGGAACAGGAACATCAGATACAGCCTTTTCCATATCCTGTTTTTTGCTGTTAATAGCTGCTTCTCGTGTTGAATCAACAGGCATAACCTCGCTAGTGGCTTTTTCACCATCGCCGGTTGCCCATATTACGTATTCTTTGCCGTTGTACTCAAAAACAATTCGGTACATTCCCAAAAAGATACGCACAACCTCGTCCTTGTCGATTCTACTGCCGCCTAAATTTAAAGCTCGGAAATCTTTTCCGGAAAGTTGCTTTTTGGCATTGTTTCTAAGTAACTGTTCGATATACGGCTTGGCATGTTCGTTAAAAGAAGCGGTTTGGGGGTAATTGTAATCATGTGTGATTACGTCATGCGTAAACTCTAACTCGTCAAAGTCGTGCAGCTTATTCCCATCAAGTAACATATATAAATCTTTGACTTGAGAGCTGAATTTTTTGTTTCCAGAAGCGACAACTTCTGCCGAAGCGTTCGCCGAGCCAGTCATTTGAGTCCATTCCATGTGTTTGTGTGTTTCTACCCACGATTTTTCCGTGTTCTCCCTTACAATTTTCTGTTGGCGTACGTTGCCAGCTTCATAAGTGTAGGACGCTGTACCGTTAGTGTAGAAATAAAACGCAGGTACACAATGATGTTCCTCACTTACAACTACGCCTTTTTCAAACACATCTAGCGGCATACCTGGAGTTTCGGCAATATACGAAACGAGTTTGCGATGAAGAATAGCAGAAGATGCAGTTAAAGGAATTCCACTAGCGATATTTTCTTTTTCAGCCATTTCAGCGTTCTTCACAAGACCATCTATAACACTGTCCGTTTTGCATGATGGGCAAGTAACATGCCCTCTTGAGTTTTTGGGGATTTTTAATGGTGAGCCACAACCATTGCAACGAAAATCCCTTACTGTCGCATTTGTCATAAATAATTTCCTCTCTTTTTAATTTTTTTTGTGATTTTTTCGTCAAGGTTATAACAATTGAATACCGCCACTTTAAATAAAGCTATCCCTGTTCGCAAAGCAATACTTAATTGAATGCATCTTTCTTTATTATAAGCCTAATGGGCAGAGGCAACCCTTTATGAGGCTGTTTAAACAACACCTCACACGCTATATCATTTTCCTTACCTCCTAGTAATAAATTCGTACGATGCTACCGTGTTTGTACTATAAAAAGGTGTACCTTTTTATAGTTGCTCTTTTCGATAAGTAACTTATTTAACACACCTAAATAACGGGTTTTTGAAGGTTTTTTAGATACGTCAAACCCATGAAAAAAATTTTAATAAACTTTCGTGAAATTTCACAAAAGTGTGCTTAGCCATGCCTTTAAACTTCTATTTATATGTTTGGATATTATTTGTGTTACAAAAATATAATGACAAATTATACACATAAACATGTTTTTACAAAGGCATTTATAGTGAAAATTCCGCGATATATTTGCGGTGTATTTTTGATAGAGTAAAATAGAGTCTTGCAAATCGTCCATAGATATGATAGACTGGTTTTGTGATTGCGGTAGCAACTATAAAAAGGTACACCTTTTTATAGTTGCTTGGAGACCTTTTTATAGTTGTTTTATACACCTTTTTATAGTTTGCGTTTTTTCTTATTGCGTCTGAATTTCCTTAAACGATTATCAACATAATGAAATACCGGTCAGGATCTTAATAGATATTATAGATGTAGAATATTAGTTTTATTGCCGTTTGGTGTGAATAGGAAAATGAGTTAAACAAGCTAAAAAAATCGGTTCGATATTGTAAAATAATTCAGCCTTGAATCAAGGCTTAATCGAAGTCTAAAACGGCTTAGTTGCAGGGTTTTTGGTGCGAATTTAAACGTTTCTAATGCGAACTTTGAAACTCTCTATGGCTGAAGCG
>WRKF01000051.1 GCA_009778165.1 Defluviitaleaceae bacterium | reverse complement strand
GCTAAACCTTCTAACCTACCTATATTGCTTGCGGGTTCTTCATTTGCTTGCGGCATATCCAAAATTTCGCGAATACGCTGGGCTGATGCCGAAGATTCTGCAAACAGCTGAATGTGAGACGACATATTCCAAAGAGGTCGCCACAGATTGCCGTGTAATGATGATATCCCCACCAATGCAGCAATGGTGATTGTTCCATTCATAACAAGCACAGAACCTAACCCAAATGTAACAATCATAATTGCGGCATTAAATGCGTTAGATATAACCATATTTGTCGAGGAGATTTTAGTATTTTTCATACTCGCTTTTGCAAAATTGGCATAAAGTGTGCCAAAGCCTTTTATCCGAGGTTCCAGCATATTGTATGCTTTAAATAGTAATAGTTTCATTACATTTTCTTGAATATTTACCAAAAGTGCGTCGTATTGTTTATTTTGGTGCAATACCGCTTTTTTCACCAGTTTCCCAACTGCAACCATCAGCATAGTCATCGTTATAACGATAGCAAATATAATTAATGACAGCTGCCAGCTAAGTGTAAGCATAAGAACAACCGAACCTATTAGTATTATTGCGTCAGAGAGTAGCTCCTGGGCCAGTCGCAGGGAAAACATAGGAATAGCCCTTGCATCGTCCATAAGTCTCCTCATGAGTTCAGATGTGTGTTTTTTGGAAATATGCAAAAGCGAGCGGCTGTAAATTGAGCGGATAATTTTCTCGCGTATTTTTTCTTCAGCTTTATTTCTTATACGTACGCTTAGATCGGTAGTTGCAAGTAGGCTGGTACATCCAAGTATAATAAGGATGATTCCAAGTATTACTACATTTGCAAGACTCAAGGTACTTGTGCCTTCTATTACATTCATAAAAAGAACTGCAATATATGATAACGCAACTTGTGAGGAAGCTAGTATTGCTGAAAATATAGTTGAAAGAAATAAGAGTTTTCTTATGCCTTTAGTTTGCTGGAATAACCATTTTAACTGCTTTTCTTTATTTTTTTCCATCTTATAAGCTCCTTTTACTGCACTCATGGTTTCAAAGTGCGTTTAGTTTACTATTACACTATTACCCCGTCGTTAATTGAGTAAACTTTGCTACAAATATCTCTTGTGGCTAGGTCGTGTGTAACGATTATACAAATTTTGTCGCGAGATATTTCTTTTATTGAAGCATGGAGCGTGCCTATAGCTTCCGAGTCCAAATTGGATGTGGGTTCGTCGAAAATCAAAATGGGCTTGTTTGCATATAATGCACGTGCGATCCCCATACGTTGAGATTGGCCACTGGACAGTGCATTGGAACCTTCTCCGATAACGGTATCAAATTTGTTTTCCAATGATAAAATAAAGTCGTATATGCCCGCTGCTTTTGCCGCTTGTTCCATTTTTGCTTTGTCCACATCAGCAGACATGCAAATATTTTCGGTTATGCTGCCACTAAACAAAAAGTCGCTACTGGGGACATAAGCGATATAGTTCAAAAAATCTCGTGCTACTCCCCCACTGCCTTTTAATGTAATGTTGCCGGCATTTGGTTTGTAAAAGCCCATTAAAATCTTGGTGAGTGTGCTTTTTCCGCTACCGCTTTCGCCGATTATGCCTGCTATATCCCCTGGTTTCATTTGCAGAGATACACCTTTTAACACTTCTTTGTCGTCATAAGAAAAACTGAGATTTTCCACAGCCAATTCTTCTAACTTGCCTATATTGCTTGCGGCTTCTTCATGTTCTTGTGGCATATCTAAAATTTCGCGAATACGCTGGGCTGATGCCGAAGATTGTGCAAATAGCTGAATGTAAGAGGACATATTCCAAATGGGTTGCCACAAGTTGCCACTCAAAAATGATATTCCTAACAATGCAGCAATAGTGATTGTCCCATTCATAACAAACACAGAACCTAGCCCGAATGTAACAATCATAATTGCACCATTAAGAGCATTGGAGGCAAGCATATTTATCATATAGACGTAATTTTGCTTCAAATTTGCTTTTGCTAAATTAACATAAAGTGCTTTGAAGGCTTTTATCCGTCGGTCTAGCATAGCATATGCTTTAAATATTAATAGGTTCATTATATTTTCTTGTATATTTATGCGAAGCGCATCGTATTGTTTGTTACGGTGCAGTGTTGCTTTTTTCATTAGCTTTCCGGCTGTAACCATTGCTATCATCAGCGTTATAACAATAGCAAATATAATTAATGACAGTTGCCAGCTAAGTGTAAGCATAAGAACAATCGAACCGAATAGTATTATTGTATCAGACAGTAGCCCGCCGGATAGTTGCGTGAAAAACCCGGGAACAGCTCTTGCATCATCCGTAAATCTCATCATAATTTCAGATGTGTGCTTTTTGGAAATATGCAAAAACGAACGATTATAAATTGAGCGGGTAATTTTCTCACGCATTTTTTCGTTTAATGTATTGCCTATACGCATTTCAAAAACATTCTTTGCAAACAAACCGACACACACAACCGTTATAAGAGCGATTGTAAGCATTGATACTTCCATAATGGTCAAAGTGCTTGTACCTTCCACCACTTCCATAAACCAAACTATGGCATATGTTCCGGCAACACGTGCGGCAGCTACTATCGCTACAATAATGGTTAAAAGGAATAAAAGACTTCTCGCACCTTTGGTTTGCTGAAACAGCCATTTAAACTGCTTTTCTTTGTTTTTTTCCATTTTATGAGCTCCTCCTATGCAGATATGCAAAAATTGATTTGTTATTTATGAAATTTATTATATCACAATAGTGTTTGATTTTCAATAAACCATTGGTTGAGTTTTAATGTTTACTTTTCAAACTATTTCGATATTCCTAAATGTTCTTTTAATGCCGTTTGTAGTATTTGAGAAAAATTTACACCGGCACATTCCGCTTCAATGTTAAGCCATCTTGGAAGGGTTAGTGTTTTGTTCACGGATTTGTTGTCCTGTTTTGCCCTAAAAGTTGGCATAAACACATCAATAAATAGAAGCCTTTCGTTTTTCTCGAGTTCCATATCGAAAAGAGTTGAAGGTTCAGGGATTTTTTCGTTGTCTTGTTCCATACCGTATATATGTAGACTTAATACCTCTTTTGCGTTGTGACAAGCCTGTTGTTCATTTTCACCAAATGATACACAACCGTCTAAGTCCGGAAAATAGATGTGGATTCCGTCTTTACTATAGATAAATATACTTGGAAAAACATAAGTGTCTTTAAACATGTTATAGCCTCCATATAATTATTATTGGAGCAGGCTTAAAACTTTAGCCCTGCTTGCTTCTCAATACTTTTTAATGTTTTAATATGCATATCCTTAACAGGGTGGTTTACACTAACTTTCCCTTTTTTTACTTGATGTTTGAATTGCTTATGGCTTCCTACTTGGTTTACCTCTATCCAACCATCTTTTTCAAGCATTGAGATTATGTCTTTAGAAGAGTAGCTTTTTTTCATATTATTTCCTCTTATTTCCTACGCTTGCTCTTTATATCTAATCATAACACATGTTTAAACACTTGTCGATTCTTTTTTTTAGCAAAGCAATTTTTTTACCTTCTTTCAGCATACTTTTTCCTTCTCCTTTATTTTTTGCAATCAAAAAAGACTGCACCTGCTTAGGGGGCAATCTTTTTTGTGTTATATTGCGGTTTTCGTTTGTGTTGTTGTATGTTCCGGTATTGCATAGGGCTTATAGTTCTCTAGCCGTTTTAGCTCTGCTTGAGTTGCGGCTATCAGTTTATCTGCAAGTGGTATGGCGTATTCTCGACGGTCGTCACGGTATTTTTCATCCATGCCAACCTTTGCAAAAATAATGAATTCTAAATCTTCATGAGCGTTATGTAATACAATGCTAAATTTTTCTGACGTTTCCGGTGGCAGATAAACGTATGCTATAGCATGTTGAAAATCAAGAATATCAAATTCATCATTTTTATATCTGTTACAAATATTAATAAAATGTTCTAATGGGTTTCTTATACGTTCAAGCATAATTTATTTCTCCTTGATGTGTGTCATTATTGTAACAACATTACCTCGCTCATTTACTACTACTCGCACATTTTTTCATCTATTATACCATCATTACCCCCATCTTGTGAAGAGTTTACAAAAATTTTATAGTCGCCCACATCCCCCTCATCAACAACAAAAAAGTATCTGCAATTTATATGGGCTTGTTTGCATATAATGCACGTGCAATATGGCCATAACAGGAGCAAAGTGTAATTGCGTAGCTCTTACAGTCATTTAACTTAAAAACCGCTAAACGATTTTCAAGTTAAACAACCTTATATGGCTACGCAATTATGGCATATCTGCATGTTGTGGCAAAATTTTTAATTGAGAATAATATTAAGTGCTTTTTATGAAACTTTACGAAGGGGGTACTCTCCTTCGTTTTGTGTGTAAGTTATTACCCCATCGTTAATTGAGTAAACTTTGCTGCAAATATCTCTTGTGGCTAGGTCGTGTGTAACGATAATACAAATTTTGTCACGAGATATTTCTCTAATTGAGGCATGGAGTGTGCCTATAGCATCCGAGTCCAGGTTGGATGTGGGTTCGTCGAATATCAAAATGGGCTTGTTTGCATATAATGCACGTGCGATTCCTATACGTTGGGATTGACCACTGGACAGTTTATTTGAACCTTCCCCAATGAAAGTATCAAATTTGTTTTCCAATGATAAAATAAAGTCGTATATGCCCGCTGCTTTTGCCGCTTGCTCCATTTTTGCTTTGTCCACATCGGCAGACATACAAATGTTTTCGGATATGCTACCGCTAAACAAAAAGTCGTTACTAGGCACATAAGCGATATAGTTTAAAAAATCCCGTGCTGTTCCCCTACTGCCTTTTAATGTAATATTGCCGGCACTTGGTTTATAAAAGCCCATTAAAATCTTGGTGAGTGTGCTTTTTCCGCTACCGCTTTCGCCGATTATTCCTGCTATATCTCCCGGCTTCATTTGCAATGATACACCTTTTAACACTTCTTTGTCGTCATAAGAAAAGCTGAGGTTTTCTATGGCTAAACCTTCTAACCTACCTATATTGCTTGCGGGTTCTTCATTTGCTTGCGGCATAT
>WRKF01000050.1 GCA_009778165.1 Defluviitaleaceae bacterium | reverse complement strand
GTTCTTCGCGATTGCGTTGTTCACTTTCAAGATTGCGTTTTTCTAATGCTTTAAGTTCTTCGCGATTGCGTTGTTCACTTTCAAGATTGCGTTTTTCCAATGCTTTACGCTCTTCGCGGCTGCGTTGTTCATGTTCAAGACTGCGTTGCTCACGTTCTCTTGCGTCGTCTGTCAACCGCTTTTCCATTTCTCTACGGTCTTGCTCCAAGCGGTCAATATATTTTTGAAAATCTATAGCTTGTTTTTCCGGCATTTTGAACACCTCTTTCCGTCATATGCTATGATTTTGTTGTCTATTTGTTACCTATATAAAATTATAACATTAGCCAATAAAATTTACAATCTCTTTTCTCGTTTATCTGTCATAGTATCAAAAATTTGACAAAAACCCATTTTAGATATATAGTATTATTCTAACAAATTGCTCAACATTCTAATGTGAACTAATGAAACTTTTATGATTGACTCAATGAGTCACACATTGAGTCAGCCATTGAGTCACTCATAGTTCGCATTAAAAATTTTTTTTGCACCGCAAAAAACGGGGAAAAATAAGGAAAAACAAGGAGGATTCATGAAATTTTTTGCATTTATAATATTAGTGGCAGTGTTGGTTTTTGGTGCCAATTTACCCACTTTGGGTACAGTTTCCGGTATCGATTTGGATGGGGAACGCATTATTAACAGTGGTCCCAATTCTTTAGAAATCGTTAGGTTTACCATGACAAGCCAAAATTTAAACTTTGCCGTTGATCTTGAGGAAAGCCGTGTTTTGAACATAAATGAAATGGTGGTTGAAGTTCAAAAAGGCACATGGTTTGACGAATGGTTAGACGACGAAGGACCGGTACAAATAAATATTCCCCTCGCAGAAACAGACTGGAGTGTTTATTCCCAAGATGGCTACACCGTTGTTTCTGTACATTTCGGAGAGATAGCTACTCTATCTACTGCCGATATTTCTTTAGTCACAATAAGCATATCGAGCGATCTAATCGTTTGGGATGGAGATGATTGGTTTAGCACTCTTGTTATTGTAGATGAAGAGCTGATAGATATTTTTGATTTTGAACCATGGGATCCGCTACAGGGGCAAGAATTTGACACCACAATAGAAATGGTGTATTTTTTGGACTTCGGATCACTTTTGTTCCAAGCCTATGCATCGTATATCGCTCCCGTTAATATCACCTTGGCACATTATGATATTACGTTGGAAATAATATCTTCCCTAGCTTTAGAACACAGCTGGGGTACAGAAATAATAACTTTTTTCACTCTTTCCGGGGAGTATTTTAACGCAGATGATATTTGGGAAAACACCCTTGTTTTCTATGTTCCGCCGATAATGGAGCAGACGGCCTATGATATGGCGGAAGATTCACCACAACCTACAGACAGCAACAAATGGGCGAATCCAATATATTTTGACGAGGAAACAGGCGTTACATATTTTGTGGCACGCCATCACACACAAGCAGAACAATTTTTCTTGCAAGACGATATATTTGGAGAAGTTTCAGAAGAAAAATTTGTTTATAACAACTTTTATCTGTTGGAGCTACAAAGGGATTGGAATCACGAATCCCTAACTTTGGATATTGACCTTTCTCAGTTAATAGCTAGCCACACCCCCGGTTTTGTTGTGCCACAGGGAGATGTAAATGCCTATTTTGACGAAAACGGCTTTTTGCAGTGGGAGTTATTTGACATAGATGCTATTGGCGAGCTTGCACAGGGTTCTTTGAATTTGGAGATTGCTCCCGGGGCTTATCTTTCAAATATCGCACTGGAGGGTAATGTTTTGTATGTTCAATATTGGCTGGCAGAGGAGTGGGATGGTAGCGTTTTTATAACAATGGACTGGAACGCCATTGAGCAAGATATTAACGATGATATGCCGCTTATTATATTCCCTAGTTGGATTCTTGCGACAAGTAGCCTTACTGCCTCTGACAGCAGCAACGGCTCTGTTTTAAACGAGGTATATGTTATATCACCGGATATAGTAGGCGATTTAATAATATCCACAAGCCGCAGTTACCCAACTTTTACCCTGCCTCTAAACATGCAAGCAAACTTTTACACACCCATTATACCCGCTGTAAATTTTGTTATAGATACGCAAATATATGTGGATGTGCAAAACCAAGTATTTGCCCTAAGCAATTTTACTTTTCCTTCCTCTGTCGTATTCGACTTTGACATAGACCCATGGGAGGACTTTTCCAGGCTTTTGGGAGAAGATACCGATTCTGACGACGACGATATAATTGGTTGGCAGGGTATGATAGAAGATATAACGCAATATTTTGAAATGTTTGCCCATTTTGAAGATGGTACCCGAGAAGCGTTAGTTCCAACTTTCTCCGGTTTTAGCCACGGCTTTGAAATGGAAGGAGTAGACGGCGAAATAACAAGGCAACCAGGACGCATAATAAACAATATAGAAGATATTGGCAATATCCTAGACATAGTCGCCTTTGAGATAAATGGCGTAATAGTGGAGGTAGAATAATATGATAAAAAACTCGAAGAAAATGAAAAAAACGAAAGAAATGCTTGCAGGGCTTTGGCTTTTGGCTCTAGTAATGGTATTTGTACCTGTTAACGGTTTTGCGGCGGTAATGCCTATGTTTGGGCAGTCCACAGGGCAGCCTATCGAAATAACAAACTGGGGCGGATCATTTGTAACAGATGTGTTTGTTCATTCCCAGGGGTTAATTATAACTTTAGATTCTTACCAACAAGTTGATCTAAACGAGCTGGTGATTAGTTTAAACTTCTTTGAAATAGATCCGGCAAACCCTCAAATCATATGGGAAGAAGTACAAACAATCTCTTTTTTTGCTGCTGAAACTAACTGGAGTGCGGAAAGTTACCAAGGGCAACTAGTCTTAAATTTAAATACAGCAGAGCTTTTTAATATTGATGTTGGCAACTTGCTATCAGCTAGCATTGGGGTATTTGCAAGCGCGATATTTAACGAACATTTCTTATTTGCGACTCAAAATACACCGTTACACGAGCGTGATTTTGAAACTATAGAGGAAACCCTGCTGTTCCTTGAGTTTGGCGAGGCATATGAGTTTTTCTTGCCATACATAACACCTATAAACCAAACCCTTTCCAATAATGGCGTAACAATCCACATTGCGTTTGGCATTAGCGTGGCTTCACCTTCAGAAGGATTACCGGAAAGTGTCATATTTTTCTATGTAGACGGTCTTGGTGAAAATTTTGGTGCTGACACCTGGGGAAACACACTAACAGTAAATATTGACGCAGACATTCTTTCAGAAAGAGGGGTTGAAGGTTGGCTGAACAATGCTTTTATGCGTCATTTCGACCCCGAAACAGGCAGGGGCTATTTTACCTTAAATGCAAATATGATTCTTCCGTTTCCTGTCGATATGAATCTAACAACAAATGAACAGCAAATAAACTGGGAGCTAAACTTTGCAGAACTAGTTGTAGGGGTAGGCATGGAACAAACTTCTTTAGATTTAGATTTGGCTGCTATTTTGGCTGACCACAATCCAACATTTATCCCTAATCCTCCAACTACAGAGGCATTTTGGGGCGGTGGCGGTATTTGGGGGTTACATGATTATGAACTGGGAGATATGGCTTTTTTGACGGATCCTACTTTTTTCCAAGAACAAGGGATACTTGCCCGAAACCAGTTAAATATTGAGCTAGCTCCCGGCCTTATCCTCGGTAACATATCTTTGGAAAATGATGTGCTTCGCATACAATATATAAGAGGGTTTGTTGATCCCATGGGGGGACCCGTTACTGCTCCACCTCCTGCCGCTGCTTCTCTTTCGGCAAATGTGGAGAGAGGGGTTGCTTGGCCTACATTTTTATATAGCGTTCACATTATGGGAGAGCAAGTAGGCTTTTTAGAAGAATTCATTTATTTTATTGGTGAGGTAGCAGACCCTGCCGGGCTACAGTTGTTTTCTACTGCAATCTCGGTAGAAGATCTTTTTTTAAACGTGTTCGAGGAAACAGAGGGTTACAGGACATCTTTTAACCAAACTGCAACTTTTGCAACAAATATAGCTATTCTCCCATCGATATTTGTGGAACAAGCTCCGATGCAGGTGCTTGGTATGGATACTATAGTCCACAACCTAAACCTTACCAGCCACAGCATAGCATTTCAAATATTTGATACAGAAGTAACTGATGCACTGTCAGCAGTAGAACCTGATGTTTTTGACATATTTGAAATGTATCTGGTTTTTGCGGACGGGACGATTTTACCCCTAGGATGGAATAGTGCCTCGCTGTTTTGGCCTAGCCCTGATATAAACTATGCCCGATATGTATTTGAAGGGTTTGGAGTTGATATAGAGGATGTAGTTGCTATTATTTTAAACGAAACGGAAATATTGGTGCCGTAACAAAGAATTGACCCTAAACTCCGCAAGTGCCACACTTGCGGAGTTTAGGGTTTTCACTCAACCCGTCAAAATTCTGCTGTCATCTAGCCCATAATATGCTTGCGGTTCGCTGTGAGCAGGCATTATCTCAAAAAAACTTACCTCGTTTTCATCTAGCCTATACTCAAGTTCGATTTTTCCGTTTTGTGCCTTCAAATTAAACACAGTAGTTTCAGGGTGGCTCGCCTCTTTTATGATTTCTACTTGCTTTTTGCTCGGAAACCTTGGGCGACCCATTGCACACCAGGCATTTCTTGCGTTTCCATACTTTTCGTTTACCCTACTACGTTTAACAAAAGCAATCTCTTTGTTAAATGGCAGGGATAGTTTGAATGTTTGGGAGCTGTCGGCGGGATTGTATGATACCACACAGAGATTGTCCCTATCCGCAACTACGATTGCGTTGTCATCCCTGTAGAGGGCATCCCCTTTCAGCTTTGCAAAAAAATGATACAAGTGGTATGTCGGTTTTTTTATACAGTTATACGCAAGCATACCGAACCCGCCG
>WRKF01000049.1 GCA_009778165.1 Defluviitaleaceae bacterium | reverse complement strand
ACTGTGCTGTCGGGATGTATGCTTTTGATTGAGACCGCGACTTCTTTTAGGAGTTCGGGTAGGTTTGATTTTACTTCCGCTCTCCATTTTTCTAACAGGGTCATATTTCCCGCTCCTTTCGCAATGATTTGGGTTAATGATTTAATTATACCACGAACAGGGCAAAATGTATCCCTCTTTTTAAAAAAATCAAGGTTATTGCGTTCTGCCTGTTCGATTTCTTTGGATGGAAATTTATTGAATTATAACAACTTTGTTATAATGCGTCAAGGTTGGTTTTTATCATTTCAGGCTTTTTGGGGGCGGACGATTCAGAAAACACTTTGCTTATAACCACTGTTTGTTTTCAACATCAACAGCACATAAAAACAGAGCCTCCACCCGGACACTTTTCGCTTGTTTCGCTACCGAGCATAATGTATAATGGTGTTATCTTTCCAATAGCAGGATTTTTTCTGTTTTTTCTAATATAAATTATCACATAGAGTCACACATAAAGTGTGACATAGGGAGCGACATAGAGAGTTTCATAGTTCGCATTAGAATAAATAAAAATTTTCTCACCCCAATAGGGCAATTCCGCTCAGTACAATCCTTTTTTAACAGTACCAAACGGAATCTCCACTTTTTTTATCCCTTTACTTTGGCGGCATTATAACCGCCTCTCCCACAATAACATCTTTGTCCTCTTGATTTGTTACTTTACAGTCCAGTATAACCCGATTTTTTTCTGTGTTCTTTTCTTTCACGATGCATGTTGCTGTTATTGTGTCGTTAAAACGTACCGGTGCAAGAAATTTTAAATCTTGCTTAATATAAATGCTGCCGGGGCCGGGCAGTTTTGTGCCAAGCACGGCAGATATAAGACCTGCACCCAACATGCCGTGGGCGATACGCCCTTTAAAAATGGTGTTTTTTGCGTATTCTTCGTTGATATGAGCAGGGTTGTTGTCCCCTGTTATCCCCGCAAACAAATACACATCTGTTTCTGTTATGGTTTTAGAAAAGCTAGCACTTTGACCAACTTCCAGTTCGTTAATTGTTAATCCCTTTATCAACTTTCTTTCCTCCTACTAATATTGAGCTATATTTAGCGGCACTTCAACGTCGTTTATAATAATACCCACTACGCTATCAATGTCTATTGCAAACCCCCTAAAGTGGAATTGAGCGTATTCTTGAATGATTGCACGAGGATTCCAGTCGGGCGTGGAAAGAGAAGCACTCGACCACCATAGTAGCTGTGTTGTACCGTCCTCAAAAACTATAGAAATACTGTCCCTAAGCAATCCAAAAGCATCCCTCTGAAACTCGGGGTCGTTTACCAGCGGTTGATAAAACAGCTGCAAGCTAAGCTGGTGGATAGACAGGGCAATGTTGGAAATGTGCGTGGGTATATCCTGTATCACTGTATCCATACCATCGGCAAAAAGTGTGGGTGGCCTGGCAATTGGAGCTTCAACACTAAAGGATACGTTGAAGGGGGTTACAGCTTCAATATCCTGACCAAATATGGAAAGGTGTATATCTGCAATGTCAATAGCACCGGGTAACCATTCGTCAAACCTGCTTAGATCCCCGATATAGTGCAACATTTCAGTGTATATTTCTGTTGCTTCATTAAGGTTGTATGCACCAGACGATATTTGAGGCCATTGAAAACTACGACTTTCCAAAAAATTGAGGAATTCGCCGCTACTGGTGCCTAATGCAGGAGTTGTTGCACTGAGTACTCCTGTCCACAACTCTCTAATCTGTATACGCAAAACGTTGTTGTCCAACGCGGCATTTGTAAGATACACGTCATCCCCCAAGGGTATATTTAACTGACCGGGTGTAAGCAGCCCCGTTTCTGCAATTATATTTGGGTTTAACAAAAATTCCAACTCTCCCAAATCTCCCTCGTAATTGTCTAACTGCCAAACGCGACCGATTCCCTGACTCACATTAAGCATTGGGTCTATCTCTATAAAAGTTGGTGTATGACCTGCCAAAACCTCGGGCAAGTTAAGGTTAACATCGCGGGAGTGTACGGATATGTCTGTTGTTAGCTCGGTAAAAACAATATCCAGCAGTATTTGCTCAATATCATCATCCATTGACCAATAGTTGACAAAAACAGCAAAGTAGCCGTATCCTGTTTCTTCATCCAAAAAACGCATTAAGCTAGGGGCAGCCCAAGGAAGCCACCCTTGCGGGTCTTGATTTATAAAGACAGTTACAGAATTGTGCCAATTAATAGGATGCCATTCAACATCTCCGCCTATGTACATGAACAAATAGCCATCCATGCCACCATCTGCGGCTTCAAGGACAATAGAGGACATTAAACCAAGCTCTATTCCGTTGTAGTAAAATGTTTGATTAATGGGGTGAACGAAGGGGAGCAAATATTCAAAGCCTAGTTGAAATATTTCAAAAAGCAACCGCTCCTCTGCTGTGTTAAAGTCTGGTATATCATGAGCGCGAACCCCTCCCCAAGCATGTAAAAGCTCTTGAGAAAATATAGCGTTAACTTGGGATTCTGTGCGATAAAGAATGTTTATAAGAGCGAGCTGCCCCAGGTTTATGTTCAATATGCTTGCGGTATCAAGTGTTAAAACCAGGTTGTCTTGATATGTGGCAGCAGCCCAGTTTGTATCTAGCGCTAAAACTAGCTCAATCCGGATATCACTATCCCACAGATTCGTCGGATCTTCAATGAAAACCAGCTCTAAAACAAGCTCCCCAAGATCTATTGGTTGATTGTCTGCTAGTGTTATAATTATCCCTCCAGAGTTTGCACTAACATTTGTAATATTTAGTGTGTTGCTTAGGCGTTCTATAGCGATAGCATCCAAACCAAATGTGGGCGAGATGGTAAACGCAGTGAACGACGCAGTGAACGGCAAAGCTAATATTAGTACCAAAACACATGCTACAAATTTATTTTTCATGATTTTCTCCTTTTTTGTGTGCTTATCTGTGTACCTAGATGTCATTTTTTACCTCATACCTCTAGTTACCATTTCTCTTACTACAAAAGTTGCCACATCTTGCGAATATTTGCCTGACCCAAAACCGGCATCGTAACCTAGCTCCTTTGCCAGCTCGTGGCTAATGCGAGGACCGCCACACACAAGCACTAGCTTGTCCCTCAAATCCTCCGCTTCCAGCAACTCTATCAGCTCTACCAAATTTGCAATATGCACGTCTTTTTGTGTAACCGTTTGGCTAACCAACAGTGCATCGGCTTTTAGCTCTTTTGCCATCTGCACCATCTCCTCGTTCGGCACTTGGCTGCCCAGGTTGTGTGCATCTATCATTTCATACCTTTCCAAACCATAATGCCCGGCAAAACCTTTCATGTTCATAATGGCATCTATCCCCACGGTATGGGCATCTGTACCGGTAGAGGCACCAAGTATAACTACCTTGCGCCCAATGTCTTGGCGTATAAATTCGTTCACTTCTTCCATACCCATCACATCCCCCCCCACCGTTTCTGCCTGTATTGCTGTGTAATCAATATTGTGGGTTAGGCTACCATATGCAACATAAAAGGTGAAACTTTTATCCAAACTTTCTGCATGGGCTACATTTACCTCTGTCAGGCCCATTTTTTTTGCTAACAACGCAGCAGCCAAAGCCCCCCTTTCGTCGTTTTGTACAGGTAGCGTAAAAGAAACCTGCACCTTTCCGTCGTCCATGGTGTCCCCATAGGGGCGTAGCTGAGTCAAATTGGGTTGTGTGTTCAATATACTTCTCCTCCTTTGTGGGAATTTGGATAATATATGGGACTTATAACTCTAAGGGCGTGTTTATCCTTAATTCATTATAGCATTTTTTGGAGGGTTGTGCAATGTTGCAAAAGGCTGTGCGTTGCCTTGTACTATAGGCTTTGTTATTCAAAATTTCAGTAGTTTCGCAATGTGCCTATCGTACTGTAGCCTTTATTATGTCTGCCGTGCTTACCCACACTTCCATTCCTATGCTAAAGGCTTCTATTCCTCTTTCGGTAAGTGTGTACACTTTTCTTTCCCTGCCCGAAACTGTAACGGCTTGGCTTGTAACATAGCCGCCTTTCTCAAATTCTTTTAACATAGGATATAGAGAACCCTCGGTTGGGCAACAGCAGCCGTTTGTAACTTCGCCTATCCACTTGCTTATATCATATCCGTGCATTGGCTTTTGGCTCAAAGCATACATAACAAAATAACGGGACAGACTCATTTTGACTAGGTTTTCCCAATAGTCTTTTTTTGTATAATCAGCCACAAATGCACCCCCTTAATTTTTCTTCTATCAATACAGCAGAAGCCAAACCACCGTAAAACGCTACTTTGCCGTTAAAAATCACTACGGGCAGAACGCTCATACCTTTGTTAGCTATTAAACGCCGTATGGATTCGTCAACCTCTTTGCTTACCCCTGCTACACCACCAAAGGCGGCGGCAGAAATGGAAACTACGGAAATATTAACTTCCAATTCGCTTTTTTCAGCCAGTTCCTTAACTCGTGTTTGTATCTTATCATCCACGTTAGCAAGGCTTGGATTGCAGCATGAGCCGCTTAGAATTACAACATTAACCTTTTTCACGTTAAGCCACCCCCATAAATTTTTGAACCAATAACGCCCAAAGTGTTCACGTCATACACATCCGTTTCAAGCATTGGGAGGGTCGTTATTATGCCGTTTTCAAACTCTTGATTGATGATTGACATATATTTTTCTTGGGTTTGGTATCGTTTCTCCAAAAAAATATTGCCTTGTATAGCTTCCGTTGGAATTAACTGATTAACAACGAATGTCCTCACGTTAACGCCTAATTTATTCAAGTCGGTTAAAGCGCTTTTTGTTTCTTCGATAGGAAGAAAAGCAGGGAGCAAAACGAGCGTATAAACTGTTTTGTCTGAATCTTTTAAGACCTCAATCGCATTGTTGTATCTCGCCTTATCCGCTTCAAGCTGTG
>WRKF01000048.1 GCA_009778165.1 Defluviitaleaceae bacterium | reverse complement strand
CTTTTCCCAATGAACCATACTGGCTGAAAGCATCAAACACTTCTTGCATATCCATTTTTGTTAAACTGCTCCGCAAGTTTTTAAGAAAGACATTTTCCTCTGCGGCTAATCTCTTGCTTTCGATTATCTGTGCCTTAAAAGTATCGCCTTTAACGTAGTATATGCCGTTAATAACTTCTTCAACCTCAAATCCTCTGTCATTTACAAGGTGGTCAAATAATTTCATGGGTTTTGGGGTAACTACAAAGCTGATGGTTATCTCCTCTATTGGGATTTTCTCAAAGGCAGAATAAATCATGGCATAGCCTGTAACCTTATTATAATCCCAAATAGAAAGATTGTCCGTTTCAGACTTATATTCAAAGATGTTATTATTTTTGAATATTCGTCCTATGTTTTTGTCTATCTTAACATCTGCCGTCTTTTTGATTATAAGAACGTCCATTTTGAGGGCTTCTTTGCTTAGTTGGTGTTCATCTTCAAAGGTTAGAACATCTTTATAATCATGCAGCTCTAATTGTAGAGCAGCGTAAAAAGCATCGTGCCAATATATTTTATCTTGCTTGCTGTTGTCTTGCGGAATGTCTTTATCCATAACGCCCCCTGCAAATCTGATTAGGTTAATTTTAGCAGAAAAAGACGATATGCACAAGAGGCAACCGTTTTGAGTTTCCCCATTTTTCATTATCCATGGTTTCAAAGTACGTTTGCTATAGGGCTTGCAAATTGTTTTTGATATGGTATAATTTTTATAGTTAGATAGGTAAGCTGTACTCGTGTCTAAGAAAACCTTAGACAAACTTAGGTTAGTTAGTTCACAGGCAACTTTGAAGTGTGGAGGTGAAGCATAAATGTTAAGCAAAGTGTACGTTAGGCTTCTTGTGTTCCTATTTTTGAGTTTTTTGTTTTTTTTGTCCGCTTGTGCTGTTACACCTGAAGCTGAACCATTAGATGAGCCGAATGAAATAGCGTATTATGCGCCAAATAGTGGCAGTAGTGATATATTGACCAATCATATTGTAATTGATGATGAACTCTCAGATAGGACTTTAGAAATATTAGACATAATGGATGGTTTTATTAGTTTTAGCGATAATGACATTTTACCATTTATTTATGAATTTCCTACAGTACCAAATATGGGAATTATCCAAATGTTTCCCGCACATAGTAGGGTATTTGAGAGTGAATATAACAGATTATCAATGATATTGCCACTCGATTCATCTTTTGAAATTGCGGTTGATAACTTTAAAACATTAATGTACCTGAGTGGTTTTAGTAGAGTTTACGATATGAGTGCATTGCTAGATCCAAGTATTAGTCCTGTTGGTTATGATATTGTGTTTGAAAAAGACAATATATTTGTATCGATAGAGCAAGAGGGGGAGTTTTCCCCTTGCGGAAATCCAGAAAATGGCATTTATCCAACCGCTTATCTTAGATTGGCAAAAATTCCAGATTGGATTACAAATAAAGGATTTGAGGTTTGCGAAAATGATATAGACAGAGATTTGTTTTTTGAGTCGTTTAACTTCGTTTACCCGTTTAGATACCAAAGTTTATTCGAGTATGAAAATTTTGCATCTAATGTTGGCAAAACAGGAATATATGAAGGAGTAGATTTTAGCCTTCAGTTGCTAATTAACCAACCGCCTATTCATATTGCTATTCATCATGGTAGCAATGGTATAAGGTTTTTGTATGAATTAGATTTTGAGCATTACAAAAAGTTTTTGTATGATCTTAGAATTCTTATGTCAATTAATGATTTTCACAGAGTTTATGAAATTAACGCTACAGACGAAAGGGTTTTGGTAGCCGGAGGTTTAGATTATTACTTTAATGCAAATTTATTGTTTACGAATGGTACATGGGATTTGCTTGTAGAAGAAGTGTCTTTGTCTGATACAAATACAAAGCAATTCGCTATAACATTGTACAGATTCGGTCTAGGGACAACCGGGCAATGGTAAGTTCTAATGTATGTAGGCAACTTGAGAAAGATCATTATGCAAAATCTGTAAAAGAATTTGAGTATTCGGATATTTTTAACTTGTTTTGCCGCTGTCGGTACTGTACAATATAACAAACGTCTTTGCGGTGTAGAGGGAAGCAACTTAACTTTTTTTGACTTTTTAATTCAAAAATGGCAAGAAAAAATTAAGTTGCTATACACATAGAGTATCACATAAAGTATCACATAGAGTATTAGTTAGTTCGCATTAGAAAAGTATCTCCAAAGGCAATTTTCAAAAATCAAATTAAGTAATTCCGCCCTTTTCCAACTTTTTTTGCCATAAAACCTCTCAAAATTTCCTTTTATTTTTTACTCATTTTTCGTCCGTTTTTAGTCCGTTTTTTATCCAAAAACGGCTAACTTTTCCGTTTGATCCATCGTTATTAATGTGTCCATTATGTCATCCAAATTGCCGTCTAACACAGAATCTAGGCGGTGCAGAGTCAAATTTACTCTATGGTCGGTTACCCTTCCTTGTGGAAAGTTGTACGTGCGTATGCGTTCGCTCCTGTCCCCTGTACCCACTTGACTTTTGCGCTGGTCGCTCAACTCTTTTTGTTGCTTTTCTTGCTCTAGCTCGTACAGCTTGGCACGTAAAATTTTCAGAGCTTTGTCTTTGTTTTTAAGTTGGCTCTTTTCATCTTGGCAACTGACTACTATCCCGGAAGGCCCATGGGTTACACGCACAGCACTATCTGTGGTGTTAACACTTTGCCCCCCGTTACCCCCGGACCGAAAAACGTCTATGCGTATATCGCCCATATTTAGCTCCACATCAACATCTTCCGCTTCGGGTAGCACAGCAACGGTAACTGTAGATGTATGTATACGACCGCTACTCTCCGTTGTAGGTATACGTTGCACCCTATGCACACCACTTTCATATTTTAGACGAGAATAAGCACCTTTTCCTTGTATCATGAACACTACCTCTTTAAAACCTCCCATATCGCTTTCGTTTGTGTTCATTACCTCGGTTTTAAAACGCATCCGTTCTGCATAACGAGAGTACATTCTAAACAAATTGCCGGCAAAAAGTGCGGCTTCATCGCCGCCGGCACCGCCGCGTATCTCCACAATAACATTTTTGTGGTCGTTCTCATCTATTGGCAATAGCAAAATTTTCAAATCTCTCATCAAGATTCCCTCTTGCTCTTGCCCAATTTTCAAATCTTCCTTTATAAGCTGGCGAAACTCTTCGTCTTTTTCTATGTTAAGCAGTTCCTTGTTATCGGCTATTTGTTTTATTAGCTCACAATATTGACGATATTTTTCTATTATGGGAGAAAGATGGGAGTGTTCTCTCATTAAATCGCGCCAATGGTTTGTGTCGGCAATAATTTCCGGCTCGCTTATTTTCTCCGATAAAATTTCGTATTTTTTTTCTAAATCCGTTAATTTTTCAAACATGTTATACCTCCTAAGGATATGTTGGCAAGACGCTAGTTTATGGCATTTGGGCTATCACAACCCTGTCATGCCCCCCATAATCCTTTTTGATTGTAACATCGTATCCTGCCTTCAAACAAATTTCTTTTACAGCTTCTCCTTGATCGTAACCTATCTCCATAAAAACAGTACCGTTTGGTTCAAGAAAATTAGCGGCTTCTTTTGCCAATGTATGGTAAAAACGCAGGCCGTCTGCCCCGCCATCCAGTGCCATGTGGGGTTCGTGGGCTTTTACACTATGCTCAAGTGTGGGGATATGAGCGGTGGGGATATAGGGCGGATTGGATACAATTAAATCGAACTTCTGTTTTATATCGCTGAACATGTCCGATAATATAAAACTCGCCTTGTGTCCTACATTGTTTTTGACTGCATTTTTTTTTGCAATATCCAACGCCGATGGGCTAATATCTACACCAACCCCCACAGCTTCTGTATAATGCAACAAAGACACCAAAACACAGCCGCTACCTGTACACATATCAAGCACAGTCAGGGCGTTTGTCGTATTTATATGTTTTATTGCCGCCTCCGCCAAAATCTCAGTATCGTTTCTCGGTATTAACACATTTTCGTTCACATAAAATGTAAGCCCCATAAAAAACGCAGTGTTTATAACGTATTCCAACGGCATTTTGTTTGAAATGCACACTGCCATTTTGTTAAAAGTTTTTACGTACTCAGGCTCTAAAACCATTTGCAGATTTGTTAAAAGTTGGGTTTGATCCATGTCAAGTATACTCATCAAAATATATCTTGCATCTTTTTTGTTTATGGTAGCTTGCCCAAGAAGTTGACCAATGGTAATCATATTAAAAAAAGGGGGCATAAAAGCCCCTTGCTCTATTTTCTGTTGTATTTCTTTTGGAATTTTTCTACACGCCCGCCGGCTTCCAACAGTAGCTTTTGGCTTCCGGTGTAGAATGGGTGGCATTTAGAGCAAACTTCTACTTTTATTTCGCTAACGGTAGAACCGGTTGTAAAGGATTCGCCGCAGGCACATCTCACTTTTGTTTCCATGTATTTTGGGTGTATTTCTGTTTTCATTATTTATAACCATTCCCTTCTTTAAACGTTCAAATTATAAAACTCGATGAAAATTGTGTGTGAAAATCACAGCCGCATATACGCCTATATCAATCATCAAGCAACCCTTACTTATAATGTTGCAACTTATCACATATTTTAGCATATAGCACAAAATTTTGCAATACCCATTTTTAAAAAAAAAGCTGGGGCAAACGCATTTATCAATTGTATTATTTGCAAATCCACTAAATTTCAGATAAATTTCGGTATAAAAAATAAATATTTGACACATGACTTGGGGTTATGCTATACTCCTCAATATGGAGGCTTCAAGGGGGTTCCAACACCCATTAAAAACACGGAAAGCGAGGAAAACAAATGAACATAATAGGAGATCTAATTATTAGCGTAATTGCCGGT
>WRKF01000047.1 GCA_009778165.1 Defluviitaleaceae bacterium | reverse complement strand
TTTTGTTAAATTTGGTACAGCTGAGCCGGACTCTATCCCCACAGCCTTTTTTATGAGTACAGCGGCGGGGGGTGTTTTTGTTATAAAGCTAAAGCTCTTGTCTTGATAAACCGTGATAACGACGGGGATAATAAGACCTGCCTGTGCAGCTGTTCTTTCATTGAACTCTTTGCAAAAGCCCATAATATTAACACCGTGTTGACCCAAAGCGGGTCCTACAGGCGGTGCGGGGGTAGCTTTTCCTGCACCAATTTGTAACTTGATTAAACCCGTTACTTTTTTTGCCATTTTTTTTAAACCTCCTGTGGTAAAATCGGGGGAACGCCCCTCCCACTTGTTAATTGCAATATTTTTGTAAACTCTAACTCTACAGGTGTATCTCTGCCAAAAACAGAAAGCAAAACAATAGCAATCCCTTTATTTAGGTGTATTTCTTTCACAACTCCGATAGAATCCGCAAAAGGTCCGTCTGTAACACGTACACTGTCTCCTTCGTTCAAATCTATTGTGTGAGCAGTGTTTTCTATACCCAAAACCGACACTTCCTCCGGTTCGAGGGGTACCGGCTTGGAACCGGGTCCCACAAAGCTGGTAACACCACGGGTATTGCGAACCACATACCAAGTATCGTCGTTCATTATCATTTTCAGTAGTACGTAACCGGGAAAAACTTTACGTGTAACATTTTTTCGTTGGCCACTTTTTATCTCTACTGTATCTTGCAAAGGCACGACAACCTCTAATATCTCGTTGTGCAATTTGCGGTTTTCCACAATCTTTTCTATGTTTGCTTTCACTTTATTTTCGTAGCCAGAATAAGTGTGAACTACATACCATCTAGGTTCATACATAATACATTACTCCACCATATTCCCGCTACCAACCAACACCCAACAAGTCTATAAACTGTGTAAGTAGCCAGTTTAGGGAAAAGTCCATACCGAAAATGATTATGGCAATAATAACACAAGTTATCATAACAGTAATAGTTTGCTTAACAAGCTCTTTTTTCGTGGGCCACGTAATTTTTTGAAATTCGCCTTTGTATTCTCCAAATCTGGAGCCTACGGTTCTTTTTTCTTCTGCCAATGTGACACTCCTTTTCTTTCCGGAAACCCTTAACGAGTTTCTCTGTGAGTTTTGTGAGAATTACAAAACTTGCAGTATTTTTTAAGTTCCATTCTGTTTGGTGTTACTCTTTTGTCTTTTGTGAAGGAATAGTTCCTTTGTTTACATTCCGTACACGCCAATGTAATCCTTGTACGCATTTTGCACCTGCCTTTCTACAACAAAAAAAGGTCTGAAAGAAACCTCATATTCAGCAGTATAGCACAAAAACAAATCTGTGTCAAATTTTTTCAGAAATTTTCTCTTGATTTTATCATCTTATCATTCTATCTCGAGTTTATTTTCCCGGTCAAAAAATCTAAATCTTGCAAATACTCAAAATTAACTATATAATAATAAAAAGTAAAGTTGTGCTTGCTATTTTAAACCAATCTAATTTTACGATAAAACTACGCTTTTGCACTTTTGCACAATCCGTGCATTTGGTGTTGTAGCAAATTAACTTTTCGTTGCCCCTTTTAAATCACAAAAGTTAATTTGCTTTCATTAAATTGGCACCTTGTGATCTTTAAAAGTTGGGACAACCGTTAAGAAAAGTGCCATTATCGAAAGGAATTTTTAGAATTATGAATAAACTAAATATTGGGGTTGTTTTTGGCGGAGCAAGCCCGGAACATGATGTTAGCTGTGCCAGTGCCCTCAACATCTTTAATTATCTTGATTTAGATAAATACAATATTATCCCCATTTATGTATCGCGGGAGGGGTGTTGGTTTCTTTACGACGGCAATTTAAGCAAGCTGCCCGCAAATATAGAGAAATATTCTGCCGGTGTTACTCTTAGCAGGCAAGGGATATTGCGGATAGTTGGGGAGAAAGTGAAAAATATTACCATAGATGTGGCTTTTTCTGTTATACACGGCAGAACGGGAGAAGACGGTGCGATACAAGGTTTTTTTGAAATGTGCGGGTTGCCGTATGTAGGTTGCGGAGTGTCTGCAAGTGCCATTTGTATGGACAAAACAAGAGCAAATTCGGTGGTGGAAAGCCTTGGAATTCCTACCATTCCTTATATAACAATATTTGAGAATGATTCAGATGATTCGGTGGAAAAAAAAGTGGCAGAGGTACGCAGCAAACTCGGTTACCCCTGTTTCGTAAAACCTGCTTCCGGCGGCTCTTCTATCGGAACAAGTAAAGCAAAGAACAAAAAGGAGATAATTGCTGCTGTTGAACACGCCCTAAAATTTGACTACAAAGTTATTATACAAAAATTTATAAAATGTCGCGAGCTGGAGTGTTCCGTTATTGGTTCGGGAGATGAGATAGAAGTAAGCCTGCCTGGAGAGATTGTAACACCGGAGGAGTTTTATAGCTACGATGCAAAGTACAACAATCCTGTATCTAAAAACATTATACCGGCACCTGTAGACAAAAAAATTGCTGACACAGCGATGGAGTATTCCTTTGAAATTTTTAAGTCAATAGAGTGTTCCGGGCTTGCTCGGATAGATTTTTTTCTTGAGCAAAAAACCGACAAACTTTTTTTTAATGAAATAAACACCATGCCGGGCTTTACAAATATTAGTATGTACCCGCAATCAATAGTGCATATGGGTTACAGCCCACAATCTATGTTGGATCGGCTTATAAATATAGCTGTGTACAAACCATGAGCAACAACCGCCTACCAATAGGCATTTTCGACTCAGGTTTGGGAGGGCTTACCATTTACAAAGAAGTTCGTGCATTACTTCCCGCAGAAGATATTATTTATTTTGCTGACACAAAAAGAGCCCCTTTTGGTGGTAAATCCCGAAAAACCCTGCTAAGCTATGCTTCACAAATAATAAATTTTTTACAAAAAAAACAGGTAAAAATGATTGTTATCGGTTGCAATACGATAAGTGCCAATTGCTATCCTCAGCTAAAGCAAAGGTACACCACACCAATGTTTGAACCTATACATTTTGCGGCATACCAAGCCGGCATACAAGCACAACGAGGTGTAGGGGTATTGGCAACCGAAGCAACCGTAAAGAGTGGCGTATTTGAAAAAAAACTTGCACTTCACACAAGGTTACCTATATACAGCCGCCCCTGCCCTCTTTTTGTGCCTTTGATAGAAGAGGGCTTAACACACCCCGATATTGTAATTCCCGCGGTTAAATTATATGCAGACTACATGCTGCCATATATAGACACCCTTGTTTTGGGTTGTACCCATTACCCTTTTTTGTCAAAAAGTATACAGATGGTTGCCGGCACAGATGTTGCTATAATAAACCCTGCAAAAGCCCTGGCAAAAGAAGTGGCTGTATATTTACAAAGAAACAACCTTACGAAGAACTATTTATCAAAAGAAGAGGAGGTCGGCACAGCCACTTTTTACACAACAGGAGATACAATTAAGTTTAGGGAACTATGCCACAGGCTTATATCTGTGTATCCCATTGTAGAGCAAGCTGTGTTGTAAGACCCTTCCTAAAAAACGCCAAAACAACTATGCACTTATGAAAGGGAATAATGAAAGGGAAACTTCTGTAATTTTAAATTAAAGTTTCCCTTCCGTATAGCAACCGACAGATTAAACTAACCGCTCACACCCTATTCATTAAATTATGGCACTAGTCGAAATAAGGAATGTGCTACTCCCGGAGCCCAGTTGGGATCACCGTTGTGTATAAACGATTGCAAAACTCTATAATTAAAGCCATTATGTGATATAAGATCGCCGATATTATACGTTGTGCCTGCTATTCCCGAGAAAGCTCTTGCACTGGTTGTAGGAGGTTGCGGTGGTGCTGGTGGCGGAGTAGGCTGTGGTATTGGTCGTACAGGTGGTGGTGTTGGTTGTGCTGGAGGTTGCGGCGTTGTTGGTGGCTGTGTTGTGGGAGGATTAGTAGGAGTTGGCACGACTGCACCGGTTCCGCCACTAACTTCAACATCTTTAACCTTAAACCAGGATGTTTCAACATCAGCTACATCCCAAACGCCTAAAATTACGTGGTAGCCTGTCCGGTTGTCAGGAATTTCGATTGTGTGGGTTGTGCCTTGCACAGGCAGCGGAGCAAGCCAGCCTTCTCCTTCAAATACATCAAACGAGCCGAGATATTCAAAAGAATCCAAAGTTAAAGGAGCATTTTGATCCCAACCTTGGTAGGTAATATAGTACCTAAAGCCAAAAGTGCGGTGTGGCATTGTAAAATACCAAACTATATCGTGTTCACCCACAGTTACAGGCACACGATGCCATCTGTCAGAGGATTGTTCCGCCATTGCGGCAAATCCATTTAAGTTGCCTGGGCCAAACGCTGTAATTACCTGATATACTTCTAAGCCGTTTTGTAGTGCATTTCGCGGGCCTTCGCCCACACTTTGTGGTTCAAATGCTGCAGGGCCAATATCGGAGTTTAACGCCCCGCCTTGTGCCGAACCCAAATGTGCTCTGTCGTTTACAATAAAGCCATGTGCAAAAACAGGTGTAACGTTAGCTAATGTCAACACAAAAGTTAACGCTAAAGCGGTGCAAGATGTTACTTTCTTCAAAAAAATTTTTCTCACAACATGTTCTCCTTCTCAAAAAGATTTAATGAATTTAATAAAAATAACTATCCACATAATAACACTTTTTGCGATTTTTTGCAAAAAAAATGTAAGCGGTGAATGTGCCTTGTATGAAGATGATGTTATGCTTATGGAGATAAATTTGTCAGTTGTTTCCAAAGAGCAAGCACGTTTAATATGCGACAATTGGAAAAGTA
>WRKF01000046.1 GCA_009778165.1 Defluviitaleaceae bacterium | reverse complement strand
CTTGCGGTTTTTTTTTTTTTTTTGATATAATCCCATTTGTACAGGTTTAGTTTTTTTGTTCATTTTGTTCAAAAAAAATATGTAAATAAAACGAAAACGAAAGGGAGAGGAACATATCATGGTTACATTTAAGTGCAAAATGTGTGGTGGAGATATTCACGCACAGATTGGGGATGATTTTGGCACTTGCGATTCTTGTCAAAGCACATCTACATTGCCCAAGGCAAACGACGAACGCATTGTTAACCTTTTTAACCGTGCCAACCATTTTAGGCGGTTAAATGAGTTTGACAAGGCGTTAGCTACATACGAAAACATCCTTAACGAGGATTCCACCAATGCCGAGGCACACTGGGGTGTGGTGTTGTGCCGCTATGGCATTGAATATATAGAAGACCCCGTAACACGCAAGCGTGTGCCAACATGCCACCGTGTACAATATACTTCTGTACTTGCGGATCCGGACTATTTGGCAACACTGGAAAACACGCCCGACAGTTACACAAAAAGCATTTATGAGCAGGAAGCACAGGCCATAAGCGAAATACAAAAAGGTATATTGGCAATAGCAGCTAACGAAGAGCCGTTTGATGTGTTTATTTGCTACAAAGAATCTACAGATGGCGGTAGCCGCACAAAGGACAGCACCCTGGCACAGGATATTTATTACCAGCTTACAAATGACGGGTTTAAGGTGTTTTTTGCAAAAATTACACTGGAGGGCAAGCTGGGGCGGCAATATGAACCCTACATTTTTAACGCCCTTAACACCGCAAAGGTTATGCTGGTAATAGGCACAAAAGCAGAATATTTTAATGCAGTGTGGGTTAAAAACGAGTGGAGCAGGTTTCTTTCACTCATGAAAGACGACCGCTCACGCCTGCTTATCCCTTGCTACCGTGATATGGATCCTTATGATATGCCGGAGGAGCTGTCCCGGTTCCAATCTCTAGATATGGGCAAGATTGGGTTTGCGCAGGATCTGATCCGTGGGGTTAAAAAGATGCTGGAAGTGCCGGAGGTTGCACCTACTCTTACTACTTCTAACGTTTTTACCAGCCCTGGTGTAGATTCTCTTATGAAACGCGGGTGGCTTTTTCTGGAAGATAAGGACTGGAAACAGGCAGAGGAGTATTTTGACAAAGTTTTGGATATTGCCCCGGAACATGCCCCGGCTTATATCGGAAAGTTATGTGCACAAGAGAAAGTTGCACATGAGAGCGATTTACCGTTTGGTGAAAATAAAAAGCTAGTTACCTTCACAAACAATAGCAATTACAGCAAAGCTCTAAGGTTTGCGGATGCTGCCTATAGGGCAAAGTTGGAGGGGTATAATAAAATACTGGCTGATTATCTTGCGAAGGAAGAAGCTAAGCGTAGGAAGCAAGCAGAAAAGGAACGTATTGAGCAAGCCAAACGAGAAGCAGAAGAGCGTTACAATCAAATGCTAGCTAATCGTGAAGAATGTATAACAGAACTAGACGAAATGTTTAGTTATACGACAAAAGACAACTACGAACTAGAACTAGAAAGCATTAAACCCCGCCATACTAGCCAGTTTAAGGAAAAAATTGCTAAATTAAGGAAGGATGCAAACACCTTTGCTTCAATGCCCGATTTCAAAAATTCTTCGATACAGGCAAAAAAGAACAAAGAACTGGCCGAAGCATACGAGCAAAAACTGCCACAATTTGAACAGAGAATGGCAGAGTATGAAGCGTATGCGGCAGTCCTTGCGGAAGAATATGCAGAGGAAAAAAGGCTTGAAAAAGAATATAAAGAAAAAAATAGAAAAAGAATCAAAATGGAAGAGAAAGGGGTTCCATTGTTTGTGGGCATATCTTTTGTGCTTGCTGCAATATTGCTTTTTGTAACTATTTCTGTAAATGGGTTTTGGTGGGGGATATTTTTAACTGTAGTTTCTATCGTTCTTGTAGAACTTATTGGTTGGATTGTTGGATCTATTATTGGTTGGATTCTTAAACAAATCGGCATCTTTAAATCTACTGACGGACCGGTACTGTTTGCGTCTATACTACGATGTGCATTATATGTATTTGTTATAATTGTACAATGGTTAGCTTAATTAACAAAAACGAGTTTTCCCCATAGCAAAAAATAAATTAAAAGAGGTGATAACCATGGCAACCTTCGCAATCTCATGCCCAAGCTGCGGAAGCTACGCCGAGGCAAAAAAGGGCTTCCTTGGCACAGGCACAAAAGGCACAGGATTATTAGGAACTGGATTATTCTCAAAAGAAATAATTTGCAGTTGTAATCACAAAATCAACATAGAAACCGACAAAATCAATTCCACGAACTGCCCTCACTGCAAAAACGATGTAGTATACGATCAATCCAAGGGCGATGCGGCTCTCTGCCCTGTCTGCAAAGGCACAATCAACACGGTTGCAGATGTGGCAAAAACGGCACAAATTTCATGCCCAAAATGCAGCTGCAATATACAGGTAAACAAAAACAGCACCAGCTACGATTGTCCCATTTGCGGCGAGCAAAACATAGACGTTCAGCAACGGATTGGCCTTGCAAACATAGCGGTATCCGGCATAGCAAGCGTAATAAAATACGAGGGCGACAACGAAACATTTATATGGAAACACCCCATAGAAAACTTTAACTTTGGCTCTCAGCTCATCGTACACGAAAGCCAAGAGGCTGTCTTTTTTATGAACGGGCAGGCTCTTGACCTTTTCGCTGCCGGGCGACACACATTGGAAACACAAAACATGCCGCTTGTTGGCGATCTGCTCGGCGAAGCTACAGGGGGCGTTACACCTTTCCATTGCGAGGTCTATTTTATAAATAAAACAGAGCAGCTAGCCATCAAATGGGGAACAGACACAAAGCTGGAATATGTCGAACCGGCATACGGCTTTCCCATCCAGATCGGTGCCTCCGGCGAAATGGCTTTGCGTGTGGAGGACAGCCGCAAACTGCTTGTAAAAATCGTTGGAACAGAAGGTGGTATAACCCAACAGGGTTTTGTACAAAAAATGCGCGCTTTTCTTATGATACGCATAAAAAACTACCTCGCCAGCTATATCAAGCGAGAGAGGATAAATATTTTTGAGATAGACGAGCATTTGCTAAACATCTCCGAAGCTCTGCACGAACAGTTCAAGCCCGATTTTTTGGACTACGGCATTTCCATGGAGCGGTTTTTTGTAGCAACAATACTCAAACCGGAAGATGACCATAACTACCGCCGTTTTAAAGAGCTACACTTCCGCCAATATGCCGATGTGGCAGAAGCAAGGCTGGCACAGCAAACAGGCCTTATTGACCAAGAAACACAAAAACAACGCATGATCCTCGAAGCCGAAGGGCTGGCACAAAAACGAGCCCTGGAAGGCTATACATATCAGGACGAGCGTGGTTTTGATGTAGCAGAGCGTGTGGCAGCAAATGAAGCCGTAGGGCAAATGAGCAACCTTGGTGTAGGGCTTGGAACAATGGTTGGTGTGGGCGGTGCTGTGGGCGGAGCGGTCGGCGGCATGATGCAAAACACAATGGGAGCATTAAACAGTGGCGGTGTAATACCCCAAAACCAAACAGAGCCGCCAAAAGAGCCAAAAGAAGCCTCTGCAACTGCCCCCTGCACAAAATGTAATGCACCGCTCCCCACAAATGCAAAATTTTGCCTAGAATGCGGCCAGCCCGCCTTGTCTGAAAACGAGGTGATTTGCCCATCATGCGGTATAAAAACTATTAAGGGCAAGTTTTGTTTAGACTGCGGTGCATCTATGATAAAAAAATGCTCAGGCTGCAACACAGAAATACCTGCAGGAGGCAAATTTTGCTTAGAATGCGGGCAAAAAGTATAGGGGGATAAAATGGACACGTTTAACAATAAAACCGCTGTGTTTCTTGTATCAGGCATAATGGCTTTTGTAGCAACTGCCTTTGTTTTAATTGTGCCAATTACAACAACATTTGTGACGGCTTACGTTTTTGCCTTGGTGGCAATTGCCATGTTTTGTGCGGGCAATCTTTATATGCTTTCAAGCACCAAAAGTTATCCTTGGTTTGTAGCATTTCCAAAAACGATATGGCAATACCTTATAGTACAGCTAGCCTTATCAGCCATATTTGTTATTAGAGAAATATTTTTTGAGGGGCTGTTTCCTGTGGGTGTGTTTGCGTTTTTGCATATCCTGCTGCTTGCCGTGTTTGCTGTTAAGCTAATTCTCATAAAAAGTGCCAAGGAAATAATAGAGGCAAAAGATACCGAAATAGAGCAAAAAGTTTTCAAAATGCGCTTAATGCAAGCTAATGTTGAATCTATACTCAGAAACAACCCCGAACACGAAAAGCCGCTACGCAAGGTAATAGAAGCGCTAAAATATAGCGACCCCATGAGCCATGCTTCTGTGAGTGCAGATGAAGAGGAAATCCACCGCAACATCCATTCTATGATGGAGCCAAACGACGGCGAACCTATAAACATACCCGCCATGTGCGAAAAATTGTTGGTGCAGATTGCAGATAGAAACAGCAGTGTTAAACTGCTGAAGTAAAATAACTCCCCTTACGGAACTCATATGATTTACGCAAAGGGGTTTGAACGGTAATGACACGCCCGCCTATAACGATATTAGGTTGACATTAACGTTATAAATTGCTAAAATAACTTTGAGGGGCTAGGGGGAGTAGGCAATCCTCATAGCGTTGAATAAACTGAAAGGAGTGTCGAGACTGTCTACTCGACTGATTAAAATGACTATTGCAAAAGCAAACGTGAATGTCAAAATTGATGCCATCGT
>WRKF01000045.1 GCA_009778165.1 Defluviitaleaceae bacterium | reverse complement strand
TACAAATACACTCTGTGCAAGAAAATATTTTCGTAACTTCTTTGGGGGTTTCGGGGGTATCTATGCATTTTGATAACCCGAATACTATTGGTTGGTTAGCTCATTTAATGAGTATTCAGCGGTTGCCTGTTTGGTTTTGTGTTGGAATAGAGGCTGTAGCACGGACAGAAGCGGGCTTACTTTATATAAGCCAAGACGGTTTTTTAACAACAGATGAACCTTTTGGTGACCTTGTTTTTACTCCTGTAAAATGGAATAGTTTAGAGCAAGAGCAAGCAATAAATAACGCATATCATTTTGTTAGATTTCTTATAAACAACGGACGTTTGACGGAACTGTTAAATGCATATGCCGAACAGGGGCGTAATTTAGACGAAGCTAATAGATTGGCGGAATATCTGTTTTATGATTTTTCCGGTGAATTTATGGATACAACATTTTCACTAAATTTTGTCAGGACAAACCGCTATAACATAAATACCACAACTTATTTCGGAGAAGTGTATTTTGTGTTTGATGATTTCTACCAAAGTATTTCCCCTGATAGAATAAGAGAAATCGCCGACCTTAAGGAATATGCTACACTATTTGCCATGAACATTCATGACCCTTTCGGAGTATTAGATATGAGTCATGTTAGGTTTCGTACAAATATGTACTATTACCGTAGTCTTCGAAATGATGCACACGGATGGGCGGAATCAAATGGGACTGCAATAACCGTTAATTGGATTGAAGAACTCTCTTTTGTCAGATTTAACGAGGTTTTGGCACATGAGATTTCTCATGCCTTGACAAGACAATTGGGAATGCCTGTGTTACCTGAACTTGATGAAGGGTTGGCAGCAATTGTGGATGATTTGTTTGCTACACATATGCTTTCAAAGAGATATGGGCAGTTTACTCCTTACATTATGGCAGGATGTTGTGTGGAACCAAGTATGTACTTGTTTGAAGATATATTTAAAGATATATTTAAAGATGAATACATAGTTGCCGATATTCGGCAAACAATACAAGATGAGCAAGATTTTATCCGCTTGCAAAATCTGTTAATATACTGGCACTTTAATTTCAATGATTATGAGCGAAACTTAGGAAGCATCACCCAGCCCGTTCACCCACACAGGGTTGCGATATCGCTTTCCCCATATATCAGCACCTTCGGTTTAGCCGGTGCTTTTGTGCATTATCTCTTAAACACTTACGGAGCGGAAGCATATGTGCAGTTTGCCTCAAGCACTTTTGAGGAAGCCTATGGTATAACTATACATGAAATGATAGACCGATGGAAACTGCATATAAGTGATGAGGTTGAACAGCAAAGACGCGGGTAGCTTGTCGATGAACTATATAAAAAACGTATCAAAACATGAAGAAAAGATGTCTTTTATTCTTCATGTTTTGATGGTGTTGAAAAAATTTCGTCTTTTATTCCCAACACATCGAATAAGTAGGGATCTTTGAAAGTGCCGATAGGAATTTGTGATGCAGGAGTAATTTGTGCGTCGGCAATTTTTCTTCGTTCAAAGGCTTTTCTTGAAATCATCTTGCGTAATTCTCTCACGCCAAGGCATCCATTTAGAGTTTCCTTTGCGTAATACATCTTTGCTTCTTCAGACTTTAGCGGAATCAAAGCGAGGAAGTGTGACCAACTTAATTGTCGTGACAGCGTAACGACAATTTCCTCATCTAAAAACTGTTCAGCAAATTGAAGCATACGCCGCAAATTTTTTTCTTCAAAACTACGTCCATATTTTTCAGCTAATTGTGTCGATAGTGTCGATACAATCTTCTTACCATAGTCACCCCGCTTGTTTTCAAGAATGTCCCGGTTAATATGTCTGCCAATTTCCCAAAAAAGCAAAACAGTTGCACTGCTAATCTGTGTATACATAGTGCGGCGGCTTTGCTCGATTAATGTGGAAATTTTCCGGAACAAAATTTGCCCACCATTTTTATCAATCAAATCGTTGATGTTTTCAGTACTCCCCAACTCTATTTTACATTTACCGTCTGATTTAATAGAAGTATCCCACAGCTTGGAAACTTCTTCTGCTTTATAATAATTTTTCATAGTTGGATATGCTCCTTATATGTGTCCGCACAAAATTAACTCAAAAATTAAAGTTAAGCCAAATTCAACTAAATAAATTATATTCATTTTGTTGTGGAATTGCAAGGGCTAGACGATACCCAAAGTCTTTGAATAGGCTTTTTTGATTTTGCGTGTTCATAAACAAGTCACATTATCAACTCTCCTTGTGTACGGCACTTTTCATCCAACAATACGTTTTTATTCTTCATGTTTTGGTGGTGTTAAACATTTTTTAGTAGCTGAAAGGCAAGGTTAGAATGGTGCAATAATTGGGTTTTTGGTGTGAATTATGTCCGTTCTAATGCGAACTTAGAAACACCCGATGTGTAACTTTATGGCTGAAGCTGTGGTTCTGCGCGTGTGGTATTCTATATTGCTTCAACTAGTTCCTGTTTTGCTACGTAGGCATACTCAACCTCGCCTACACGGCGTACACTGGCTATGTCTTTGAGGTATAGTACATTGTATTTACTGCCATCAACATCCATAAAACACCAACCCATTATACCATCATCAATATCTGCTTGGTCATCTCCTGCAGAAACACCGGTAAAAACAATCCCATCTAAAGTTGTTATCTCCAAATGTGCATTTTCAAGTGCCATTCTGTCTAAGAATAAATATAAATTGTTAATCATAAACCCCTCCAGTTTCTTGGATTTGTGGGAAAAATATGAGCGCCATTTTTGCTATATACGATGGTTTCTTCTCGCAAACGGTTTTCAGCGTGTGCTTCGTCCCATACTTGCTCTGTAGCTCTATTGTACCCCATGTCTCTGTTATTTGCAACCTCTGAAATATCGCCCGAGGGGGATTTGGGTTTGTGATGGGGTTGTGTGTTTTCTGACAACATATGTTTTTTGGGAAACGGCTGTGACTGTGTCTGGATTTAACCGAAAAACTTACCAATTTAATTAGTCTAAATAAGGGATTTATTGTATAAATTTACCTACAAAAATCGAATGTTATGGTAATAGTGACGAAATTTGGATTTCCCTATTGCAATATTGTTTGAGAAATGTTATGCTAATGGTGTTAAAAAAGTGATGTTTTCTTAACTGAAAACATTTTCGACAAGGAGGAAACAAAAATGAACACTATAGAGAACAAAAATGTGCTAAAACCCATAGTTGACACAATGTGGGAAGTTGAAGAAGGCACGACAGACTTTGCTCCATTTATGACAATCCATTGCCTAGCTGATCCAGGGTTGTTTTGTGACACCGAGGTTCCACGGTGCGGGTGTGCACAACCATGTCGTTGTTGCAATTGCTGAGCATAATGCAAGCTGATACTAAATCAGCTTGAGTCGTCCAAGTTTTTGGTTGGCTCTCAGCAAATCCTCATTCGTCAGATATAGGGAGTTTCTTGTATCTAACGAATGTTTTTAATTGTGAGGTTAAAGCTATTTTTAATTGTGAGGTTAAAGCTATGATGAAGAAAATAAAAAAAGCTATCACCCTAGCGTCGATTGTGGTATTACCCGCATTATCGCTGTCTGCCTGCGGTAGTATTGTTTCTAATTACGAATCCAGTGTTCCTGTAATGTCGATCGAGAATGAAAATTATATCACTTTTTCAGAAGCAAGTTCTGTTCTGCGTGCAACCTCCGGAGCGATCGTTACTGCACAAATTGATAATAGATTATATACATTCGCTAATGACGATACAACCAACAATATAGGCTTTATAAATAAAACAGAGTCTGTTGTTTGGCACCTTAATGAACTTGGGTTTTCAATATTTCCTGCTTCACAGATACAAATACACTCTACAGTTGAAAATCTTTTCACCGCTTTTTCGGGGACATCTGTACATTTCGACAACCCAAACACTATCGGTTGGTTAGCCCATTTAATGAGCAGTCAACGGTTGCCTGTTTGGCTTTGTGTTGGAATAGAGGCTGTAGCACGGAAAGAAGCGGGCTTACTTTATATAAGCCAAGACGGTTTTTTAACAACGGATGAACCTTTTGGTGACATTGTCTTTACTCCCGTAAAATGGAACAACTTAGAGCAAGAACAAGCAATAAACAACGCATATCATTTTGTTAGATTTCTTATAAACGATGGGCATTTATTGGGACTGATGAATGCGTATATCGAGCAGATAGATAGTATATACGTAGCAAATAGTTTGGCGGAATATCTGTTTTATTATTTTGCTGGCGAAATTATGGATACAACATTTTCATTGAATTTTGGTGGTGGCTTAAATCAATATAGCATAAATACCACAACTGATTTCGGAGACGTATCTTTTGTGTTTGACAACTTCTACCCAATTATTTCCCTTGATAGAATCAGAGAAATTGCCGACCTCAAGGAATACGCCATGTTATTTGCCATGGACATTCATGACCCTTGTGGAGTATTAGATATGAGCTATATTAGGATTAGTGCGATTATGGACTATGCACCTGGTGCAAGGCTCGGATGGGCATCTGGATCCACCTCTACATTTGGCGTTGGTCGGATTGGTGAACTCTCGTATGGTAGATTTAATGATGTTTTGGCACACGAAATATCTCATATCCTGACAAGACAATTGGGAATGCCCATACACCCTGAACTTGATGAAGGGTTGGCAGAAATTGTGGGTAGCTTGTTTG
>WRKF01000044.1 GCA_009778165.1 Defluviitaleaceae bacterium | reverse complement strand
CACTTTTGAAGAAGCCTATGGTATAACTATACATGAAATGATAGACCGGTGGAAATTGCATATAAGCGATGAGGTTGAACAGCAAAGACGCGGGTAACTTCTCGATAAATTTTATAAAAAAATATATCAAAACATGAAGAATAAATAGTATCTTTTCTTCATGTTTTGATGGTAAGGATAAAGGCCTAAATGGGCGTAATAAGCGAGTTTTTGGTGTGAATTATGTCCGTTCTAATGCGAACTTAGAAACACCCGATGTGAGATTTTATGGCTGAAGCTATGGCTGACTCTATGAGTCGCTTTATCAATTTTGGTTCAAGATAGACTTTGTTGTAGACAAGTTTTTTTGTTTCGAGAAATGTTAAAGATATTATACAACAGACGGTATGGACAAAACAAGGGGAATTTGGTTTGTGATGGGGTTGTGTATTTTCTAACAACGTATGTTTTTTGGGGAACGACTGTAGTTGTGGTTGGATTTCCCCGGAAAGTTTACTAATATAATCGGCTTAAATGAAGGATTTGTTGTGTAAGTTTACCTACAAAAATTTACTGTTATAGGAATAATGGCGAAATTCAAATTTCCCTGTTGCAATATTGTTTGAGAAATGTTATGCTAGATGGTGTAATATTTATTTAGCAGTTTAGTATATTTCCGATAGGAGGTACAGTAATGAAAAAAATTAAAAAAGCTATCACTCTAATTTTTATTGCGGTATTACCCGTATTGTTGCTTTCCGCTTGTGGCAATAGCGTTTCCGATACTGAAAACTATTACCTTCATGCCTCTGTTGCTCCCGGTGTATCAATTGAAAATGTGGATTCTATCACTTTTTCAGAAGCAAGCTCAATCCAACGCACAACCTCCGGAGCAGTCGTTACTGCACAGATTGATGATAGGTTATATACATTCACTACTAACGATACAACCAACAATATAGCCTTTATAAATAAAACTGAAGCAATCATTCGACACTTGTATGAACTTGGGTTTTCTGTGTTTCCTGCTTTGCCAATACAGATACATTCTACGTATGAAAGTATTTTCGTCGCTTCTTCAGGGGCATCTGTACATTTTGATAATCCAAACACTATCGGTTGGTTAGCTTATTTGATGAGTAATCAACGGTTGCCTGTTTGGCTTTGTGTTGGGATAGAATCTGTAGCACGGAAAGAAGCGGGCTTGCTTTATATAAGCCAAAACGGTTTTTTAACAGCAGATGAACCTTTTGGTGACCTTGTTTTCGCTCCTGTAAAGTGGAATAGTTTAGAGCAGGAGCAAGCAATAAACAACGCATATCATTTTGTTAGATTTCTTATAAACAACGGGTATTTAGCACAGTTAATTGAAGCGTACACCGAGCAGGTGGATAGTGTATACGTAGCAAATAGTTTAGCGGAATATCTGTTTTATGATTTTGCCGACGAAGTTATGGATACAACATTTTCATTAAGCCTTGCGTATTCAAACCGTTATAGCATAAATACCACGGTTGACTTTGGGGATTTGTCTTTTGTGTTTGATAACTTCTATCAAAGCATTCCCCTTGATAGAATCAGGGAAATTACTGACCTCAATGAATATGCTGCACTATTTGCCATGGGTATTCATGACCCTTACGGAGTATTAGATATGAGTCATATTAGGTTTCGTGCAAATATGAACTATGGTCGTGGTCGAACTGCCGGATGGGCATCTCCTAGTGGCTCTTCAATGACCGTCAATCGAATTGGTGAACTATCTTTTGATAGATTTAACAATGTTTTGGCTCATGAAATTTCTCATGTCTTGACAAGACAACTGGGGATGCCCATGTCCCCTGAACTTGATGAAGGGTTAGCGTCAATTGTGGGTGATTTGTTTACAACACATATGCACTCAAAAAGAGAGGGACAGTTTGTTTTGTACATAAGTTGTTGTCCTACTCCTCCGTACTTATTGAAAGACATATTGGAAGATATATTTAATGAGGAAGGTATAGTTGCCGATATTTGGCAAACAACACAAGATGAGCAAGATTTCATTCGCCTGAAAAATTTGTTAATATATTGGCACTTTAATTTTAATAATTATGAGCAAGATTTAGGAAGCATCACCCATCCGGTTCACCCACACAGGGTTAATATATCGCTTTCCCCATATATCAGCACTTTTGGTTTAGCCGGTGCTTTTGTGCATTATCTCTTAAATACTTACGGAGCGGAGGCATATGTGCAATTTGCCTCAAGCACTTTTGAAGAAGCCTATGGTATAACTATACATGAAATGATAGACCGGTGGAAATTGTATATAAACGATGAGGTTGAACAGCAAAGACGCGGGTAGCTTGTCGATAAATTTTATAAAAAAACATATCAAAACATGAAGAAAAGATACTCTTTGTTCTTCATGTTTTGATGGTAAGGATAAATATCTGAATGGGCGTAATAAGCGGGTTTTTGGTGTGAATTATGTCCGTTCTAATGCGAACTTAGAAACACCCGATGTGAGATTTTATGGCTGAAGCTATGGCTGACTCTATAAGTCGCTTTATCAATTTTGGTTCAAGATAGGCTTTGTTGTAGACAAGTTTTTTTGTTTCGAGAAATGTTAAAGATATTATACAACAGACGGTATGGACAAAACAAGGGGGATTTGGTTTGTGATGGGGTTGTGTATTTTCTGACAACGTATGTTTTTTGGGGAACGGTTGTGGTTATGTTTGGATTTCTCCGGAAAGTTTACTAATATAATCGGCTTAAATGAAGGATTTGTTGTGTAAGTTTACCTACAAAAACTTATTGTCATAGAAATAATGTCGAAATTCAAATTCCCTGTTGCAATATTGTTTGAGAAATGTTACGCTAGGTGGTGTAATATTTATTTAGCAGTTTAGTATATTTTCGATAGGAGGTACGATAATGAAAAAAATTAAAAAAGCTATCACTTTGGTGTCGATTGCGGTATTGCCTGTATTATTGCTTTCTGCCTGTGGCAATAGCGTTTCCGATACCGAAAACTATTATCTTCATGCCTCTGTTGCTCCCGGTGTATTAATTGAAAATGCGGATTCTATCATTTTTTCAGAAGCAAGCTCTGTTTTGCGTGCAATCTCCGGAGCGATCGTTACTGCACAAATTGATAATAGGTTATATACGTTTACTACTGACGATACAACAAATAATATAGACTTTATAAATAAAACAGAATCTGTTGTTTGGTATTTGCACGAACTTGGATTCCCAACACTTCTTACTTCACAGATACAAATACACTCTACGACTGAAAATCTTTTCACTGCTTCTTCAGGGACATCTGTACATTTTGACAACCCAAACAATATCGGTTGGTTAGCTTATTTAATAAGTAATCAGCGGTTGCCTATTTGGCTTTGTGTTGGAATAGAAGCTGTAGCACGGAAAGAAGCGGGCTTACTTTATATAAGCCAAGACGGTTTTTTAACGACAGATGAACCTTTTGGTGATCTTGTCTTTACTCCTGTAAAGTGGAATAGTTTAGAGCAAGAGCAAGCAATAAACAACGCATATCATTTTGTTCGATTTCTTATAAACAATGGGCATTTGGTGGAACTAATAGATGCGTATATTGAGCAGGGACGTAATTTAGATGAAGCGAATAGACTGGCGGAATATTTGTTTTATGGTTTTTCCGGTGAAGCTATGGATACAACATTTTTATTGAGTCTTGCCTACTCAAACCGCTATAGCTTAAATACCACAACAGACTTCGGAGACATGCGTTTTGCGTTCGATAACTTCTATCAAAATATTCCCCTTGATAGAATCAGAGAAATTGCTGACCTCAAGGAATATGCTACACTGTTTGCAGCGAACATTCATGATCCTTGCGGAGTATTAGATATGAGTTATATTATACTTCATGCAACTATAAATTATGGTGCGGATGCAGCAGATGGATTTGCAACTGGCACTACAATAACCGTCAATCGGATTGGGGAACTACTCTCTTTCGGTAGATTTTATTATGTTTTGGCACATGAAATTTCTCATGTCCTGTCAAGACAATTGGAGATGCCCTTGCACATTGAACTTGATGAAGGGTTGGCATCAATTGTAGGCAGTTTATTTGTAACACATATGCAATCAATAAGAGAAGGGCAGTTTGTTCCGCACCTAAGTTGTTGTCCTACCCCTCCGTATTTACTGGAGGATATATTGGGTGATATATTTAATGAGGAAGATATAGTTGCCGATATTTGGCAAACAATACAAGGTGAGCAAGATTTTATTCGCTTGCAAAATCTAGTAATATACTGGTATTTTAATCTCAACGATTATCAGCAAAACTTAGGAAGCATCACCCAGCCCGTCCATCCACACAGGGTCGGGGTATCACTTTCCCCATATATCAGCACCTTTGGTTTAGCCGGTGCTTTTGTGCATTACCTCTTAAACACTTACGGAGCTGAAGCATATGTGCAGTTTGCCTCAAGCACTTTTGAAGAAGCCTATGGTATAACTATACATGAAATGATAGACCGGTGGAAATTGCATATAAGCGATGAGGTTGAACAGCAAAGACGCG
>WRKF01000043.1 GCA_009778165.1 Defluviitaleaceae bacterium | reverse complement strand
AATAAGTTAAAAAAATCGGTTCGATATTGTAAAATAATTCAGCCTTGAATCGAGGCTAATCGAAGCCTAAAACGGCTTAGTTGCAGGGTTTTTGGTGCGAATTTAAACGTTTCTAATGCGAACTATGAAACTCTCTATGGCTGAAGCGATGTGTGAATATAGAGAAAAAGATGGCGAAAAGTTTTTGATGCCTAGAAATATAAAAATATTATACAACATATGGTACGGACAAAGCAAGAAAAAAGTGTGGCAAAAAAGTTGATACATTAACACCCGGACATTTTCCACTTGTTTCGATAACGAACATGCTATATAATGGTGTTATCTTTCCAATCATAGGACTTTTTTATTTTTTTCTCACATAGAGTCTCGCATAGGGTGTGACATAAAGTGTGACATAGAAAGTTTCATAGTTCGCATTAGAATAATATTTTCGGAAGCAATTTTTATCAATTCTTAAACGCTCAACCAAGACTTTACACCATTTTTAATTTAATCCATAAATTTTAAAAGCAGATCTGCCGACTTTTTTTGTACCCAAAATAAAATTATAAAATCATAAAAAATCATTTAATTCTTTGCAAAATATACATATTGTTGTAGGGTGAAAATGGATGTTTTATATAGCAGTTCCGTTTTGAAATCATCGTTAATAAAATTAACGTTTATCAAACACCCCGGAGGTTGCAACTGACGGGGATATGAGTTATACTAGGGATATGAGAGAACCCGAAATGGAACCGCTACAAGAAAGGAACGTTTACGATGGAAAAAAACTATAACCATATTGCAATAGAGAACAGATTCATTAAAACTCTGAACACTCCCCCAACACACGACGACAAAAAACCGAAATATTACTGTTTAGACATGTTTCCTTACCCTTCTGCCGGCGGGTTGCATGTGGGTCATTGGCGGGGCTATGTTTTTAGCGATGTTATTAGCCGATACAAAATGCTTTTGGGTTACCGGGTGCTTCACCCGATGGGGTTTGATGCCTTTGGTTTGCCAACAGAAAATTACGCATTGCAAAACAATATACATCCGGCTGTTGCCACAAAGGAAGCCATAGAAAACTATAAACGCCAGCTAAAAGATATTGGTGCAGTTTATAATTGGGACAATGAGCTAAGCACAACGGATCCGAAATATTACAAATGGACCCAGTGGATTTTTTTGAAAATGTTTGAAGAAGGATTGGCATACGAAAAGGAAATGCCCCTTAACTGGTGCACAACATGCAAAATTGTTAAAGCAAATGAAGAGGTGGCAGACGGCGTTTGTGATAGATGTGGTACGGTTGCGTCAAAAAAAATGTTGCGCCAGTGGATGCTTAAAATAACAAAATACGCAGACCGCCTGCTAAATGACTTAGACCAATTGGACTGGCCCCAAAAGGTCAAAAAAATGCAGTCCGACTGGATAGGCAAAAGTTTTGGGGTGAGCGTGAAATTTGACATTAAAGAACACAATGACGCTATAGAGGTATTTACAACAAGACCGGACACCCTGTTTGGTGCAACATTTATGGTTCTTGCCCCGGAACATCCCATGGTAAGCCGGCTGTTAACACCGGAGCAAAACACAGTGGTTCAGGAATACATACAAACTGCAGGAACAAAATCTGCGATAGACCGTATGGCAGACAAAGAAAAAACAGGAGTCTTTACCGGATCATACTGCATAAACCCTCTTAGTGGAGAGCCAATGCCAATTTGGGTTGCAGACTATGTGCTAATAGATTACGGCACAGGGGCTGTTATGGGCGTTCCCGCACACGATCAAAGAGATTACGAGTTTGCACAAAAGTTTGATATTTTAATTACAAAAGTTATAGAGGGCAACGAAGAAGAGCCGAATCAGGCATATACAGGTTCCGGAATCATGATAAATTCCGGGCAATTTAATGGACAAAACTCTACAGATGCCGTTACCAACATAACAAACTATTTGGAAGAACGGGGTTTCGGGGAAAAGCAGATAAATTACAAACTGCGAGATTGGGTGTTTTCGCGCCAACGGTACTGGGGAGAACCTATACCGCTAATACATTGCCAAAAATGCGGCATTGTTGGGGTGCCGGAAAATCAATTGCCGGTGCTGTTGCCGGAAACAGAAAGCTACCGACCAACAGAAACGGGGGAATCCCCTTTGGCGGCTATTCCTGAGTTTGTGAACACCACTTGCCCTAAATGCAACGCTCCGGCAAAAAGGGAAACTAACACAATGCCACAATGGGCGGGTTCATCTTGGTACTTTCTGCGTTACCCGGATTGTCACAACAACGATGAGCTTGCAAGCAAAGAGGCTTTGAAAAATTTGCCTGTAGACATGTATGTGGGAGGGGTGGAACATGCTGTTCTGCATTTGCTTTATGCCCGTTTTTACACAAAATTTTTGCAGGATATTGATATAGTGGAGTTTGGGGAACCTTTCAAAAAGCTGTTCAACCAAGGGATGATTGTAAAAGACGGCGCAAAAATGAGTAAGTCTAAAGGTAATGTGGTGAACCCGGACGATATAATAGCCAAATATGGACGGGATACGTTACGAATGTATTCGTTATTTATGGGACCTCCCGAACTGGATGTTGAGTGGGACGACGCAAGTATAGAGGGGGTGTATCGTTATCTTAACCGTTTGTATCGCCTTATAGAAGAGAACAGGGGAAAAGAGGATATCGAAAGCCCTGAACTCACTTTTTTGCGTCATAAAATGGTAAAGGAGATAACCTATCGCATAGATAACTTTTCTTTTAACACAGTTATAAGCGGGTTTATGGAATACACAAACAAGATAACGGCGGCGGCAAAGGTGGAAGGAGGGCTAAACAGGGATCTGTTAAACACCATGGTGATTATTATAGCTCCGTTTGCTCCTTTTATTGCTAGCGAGTTGTGGGAAGGTTTGGGCAACGACGGCAGTGTGTTTGAAGCTGCTTGGCCAAGCTACGATGAGGAAAAAACAAAGGAAACGACTATTACAATAGCATTGCAAATAAACGGCAAACTGCGCGGCACTTTGACAATAGATGCTAACGAACCAAAGGAACAGATAATTAGCCGTGCTAAAGACGAGCTAAAAATAGACGGTGCAACAAAAAAGGAAATTTATGTGCCACAAAAAATTGTGAATATAGTCGTATAGCTCGGAATTGCTATACAGGCTATAAACAGATTATAAAGGAGAGAAATTTATGACTGTACTGGTAACCGGCGGTGCGGGATTTATAGGTTCTTTTGTTGTAGAATCTTATTTAATGGAAGGCTATAGTGTTGTTGTGGTGGACAACTACTTTTCTGGAGCGAAAAATAATTTGGAGGATGTAAAAGGCAACCCATCCCTTACAATTTATGATGCCGACATAAAAACATCGGCTATTACAGAAATAATAGCAAAACACAAACCCAAAATAATAAACCACCATGCTGCTCAAAAATCTATCCCAAACTCAATAGAAAATCCAACGAAAGACGCGGCGGAAAATGTAATGGGCTTGCTAAATATCCTTTCTGCTTGCAAAGAGAACCCAATAGAAACATTTTTGTATATATCTAGCGGCGGGGCGTTATCTAACAGCCAAGATACCATAACAGAGGATACTCCACCAGGATTTTCTTCTCCTTATGCAATCACAAAATATGCCGGAGAAAATTATGTAAAGCTATATAGCCAACTATGTAACTACAGCTACACCATTTTACGATATGGCAATATTTATGGGCCAAGGCAGGTAAAAGAGGGGGAGTGTGGTGTTATACCCATTTTTGTAGAAAACACACTAAATAAATCACCCTCTCAACTGTTCACATATCCGGATATGCCCAAGGGTTGCGTACGAGATTATGCTTACGTAAAAGACGTTGCACAGGCAAATATTCTTGCAACCAAAAACCCAATAAACGACACAATAAACATTAGCAGTGGCACAGGAATCTATATCAAGGATATATACGAAAGCGTGCAAAAAGCCTTCGGCACAAATATACCACTAGAGATACATCCCCCCCGCCAAAATGATGTAAAGTATTCTGTGTTAAGTAACGAGAAAGCAAAAAGACTATTGGGTTGGAGTCCGAAAACTACCCTGGAGCAAGGGCTGCGAGAGATATACGATACAACTATAGACCTTAGTTCTTGATTTTTTGCGGATTATGGCAATTCCGCTTAGTACAGTCCTTTTTTTAAGTATTACTAAACGGAATTGCTTCCTTAATAATAGAATAATAGTAGCCGTTTTTGCCCTCAAGGTCGAGTTCGTTGAGTTCCCTATTGTTCAGCATTATTTTTTAATGTGTCCTCTGCCCATTCTAAATGCATCTTTAGAACCGACGGTCAATAAATCGCTAAATTTAGCCGATTATACCTCATGTTAACGGTAAATATAAAAACTATAATTATAATTGAGACCAACTATGAAATGTCAACCCTTTTAAAAAAAAAAAAAAATTAAAATTTTTTTAGGTAAAAATCAAACAAAAAAGAGCATACAAATAGAACCCA
>WRKF01000042.1 GCA_009778165.1 Defluviitaleaceae bacterium | reverse complement strand
CGGAAATGAAAAAAAGCAGCATGTAAATGTAAAAGTTGCAATACCCGAAGAAATGTCTTCTGACGCAAAGCAACAGATAGAGACCGAGATTATTCAATCCCTAAAAAAGGAAGGTGCAAAAACCGTGGGGGTACTATTTGCAAAAGTATCCGGTCATATAGACCTTCCAAAAGAGACAGTGCTTACATCCGACAACCCTCCTGTTTGTATCGCTATCGCAAGCGGAAAGGGCGGTGTTGGCAAGTCTACAGTAACTGTTAATTTGGCTGTTGCAATGGCTCGTCTTGGCAAAAAAGTAGGCATTATAGACAGTGATATATACGGCCCCAGTATACCGAATATGATGGGTACAACAGAAAGACCCGTGGTGGAAAACAACATGGCACTGCCGGTTGTGGCACATGGGGTAAAAATTATAAGCATGGATTTTTTTAAAGAAGAAGACGAACCGGTTATTTGGCGAGGGCCTATGCTCGGCAAAATGCTAGATGTGTTTCTTGACCAAGTCTATTGGGGGGAGTTGGATTATTTGCTTTTTGACTTGCCGCCGGGTACAGGGGATATTGCGCTCGATATTAGCAGCCGCATACCCAATTGCAAAGAGATTATCGTAACAACCCCCCACCCAACCGCCGCATTTATCGCAAAACAAGCCGGCAAAATGGCAATAAAAACAAACCATGCTATAATTGGTGTAATAGAAAATATGTCGTATGTAGAATCAAAAGATGGACAGCACCAATATTTGTTTGGGCGAGGCGGTGGTGTAAACCTTGCAAAAGAGCTAAAAACAGAGCTTTTGGCACAAATACCAATATCAGCACCAAAAGAAGGCGACAATGGAATGACAGCAGTTTATGATGAGCTACACCCAATATCAGAGATATATAAAGAAGTGGCTCAAGAAATAATAAAAGTTCAGTAAACCGTGGGGCACACTGCCCCACACCCTGCAAGGGGCTAGCCCCTTGACCCCGTTTTGAGGTTTTTATCGGGGTCTGTAGCAAATTAACTTTTGTGATTTAAAAAGTTAATTTGCTATATTTTTCAACACGCCCTTCTACTTAACAGACAAAAGTTTTTTGTCTTTTATCTCAAAAACTCTGTTGCAGTATTTCATATTTTCTGCGTTGTGGCTTATCAAAAAAACGATTTTGTTTTCACAGCTACTCATGATCTCGGACAAAACAGCTTCTTCTGTTTCTTTGTCAAGAGAGTTTGTGGGTTCATCCAACACAACAACATCGGTATTTTCAGCAAAAAACCTAGCCAAAGCTATACGCTGCTTATCGCCACCCGAAAGGTTAGCCCCGTTTTCCAATATAATTTCATCTAAATCGCCAAATTTTTGCAAAAGAGGCAGTTTTTTGTATAAATCTCTGTTGCCATCTTCCCTGCCAAAGTTTAGGTTGTTATACAAGGTATCAGTTATTATTGGCGTGTTCTGCGAATAATAGCTTACATGTTTTAAATAACTTTCGGTAGCTATATTGCCTATAGGTTTACCGTCTATAAATATCCCGTCCGCTTGACGAAACTTCAATAACAGTTTAACAAGGCTACTTTTCCCTTTGCCGCTTTCGCCCATTATACCAATAATATCGCCTTTTTTGCAGGACATAGCCACATTTTCCAATAACACAAGCTCGCCTATGTTTACTTTTTCCAAATCAAATTTTATTTCATTTATGCCGTTTATCTCTTCTGTTCCGCCCTCTGTTATGTTTGATACTATGTCGTTCAAGAAATCCTTTGCGGCTGATACCTGTGCAAAGCTAAGGTTTGTGTTTGTTAGGCTTGTAATAGCCGTGCTAAAAAACGGCAGTATAATCATTATAAAAACCGCACCACCCACAATCCCTGCATCTGTGGGATCCATAAGCAATAAAGACATAACATACACCACAAGCCCTATGTGAGCTATGTGGTTCATAGCAGCCAATATTCTGGAAACCCCGTTGGCAACGTTGTTAACTCGCCTTGTTATATCTTGGTTTTTAAACCTGTGTTTCATTACAAGATTAACTAGCTTTTCGTTATCAGCATTTTGCTTAATAAAATCTACTTGTGAAACGATAGAATCTTCATCTCTCCATGCTTGACCACAAACTTTGCTCATTTCTACAGACAAGGCAGACAGCTTTTTGTTTAAAGCCTTGTAGCCATAATAGTTGAAAGGCAAAAGCAAAAACATAACAACGCCTATTATGGGATCAATAAGAAAAGATACAACAACAACACCAATAAACACTATAGAGTTAACGACCAGGGCTGGTATTACAAAAAAATAAATGTCTGCATATGCGCCAATAGTGTCAAAACTGCGGCTTTGTATGGTAGATGGCCCTATTTCTATATACCTATCGTAGCTAGTTTTAAAAACTTTTCTGTATATGCTACCTGTGGCTTTTACATGGTAATTTCGCTGGAGTCTGTTTTTCATTATTACAGACAACGCCTGTATACCATAGCCGGTAGTTATAAGAAATAGAATAATAAAAATGTTTTCAAACGTTATTACCCCTTGTTCAACAATAAACGAGTTTAGTAATATAGGCATAGCCAAAAACACAACAGACACAACGAGAGAGATAAGGAAAAACAGTAAGTAGCTAGATATCTGCAATGAAGCTGTCATGAATTTGTTTTCGTTAAATTCTTTCATTTTGGTACTCCTTTTTGTTTAAATGTAAAAAGCTAAAAGTAAAAAAAGCCTTTATGTTGTTCCTTGCTTTAAATGTTTTACAGCAGCAGCCCGGTAAAATCCGCAAAAAAAGTCGTTTCTGCGGTTAAGGTCATTGTAAACATAATATGCTATGCTCCTGCAACCACCTGTGCAAAAATTTATAGCTACACAATCTTGGCATTCAGGTTCGTTATATGGGTCAAAGCAGTTTATAATAGTAGGAAAATCGTTTTTTGTGAACTTATCTAGCCAGTCTGAATCTAAAATATTGGCAATTTTAAACTCGGGCTGAACAAGTGTTTGGCAAGGAAAAATATTGCCAAGAGAATCTAGGGCTATAAGGTTGCTACCAGCTCCACAATGACCACCCAAACCGCTCTCATAAAGGTCGTTGTTTTTATCATGGTCGGGGATTTTTTCTATCTCGCTTACATTTGTGGGTATGCAAATAGATTTAGTGTGAGGAATACCATGACGTGCCAGTTCCGCCGAAAGTTCTTTTACATCCTTTTCGTATCCACGAGAAATGACGGAGCGTACAGAAACTTTTTTTGGATATTTTTCAGCAATGTTTAATATATTATCAAACACGGGGTATTCATCTATGCCTTTCCTGCGAGAGTCAATCAAACCGTCCAAACTTATGATAACGCTGTCAATATAACGCATTATATCCAACCTATCTTCAGAAAACAGTGTGCCATTAGACAAAACGGTAACATGAAGACCCAATGAAGCAGCGTGTTGTACTATTTCTTCAAACCCCTCGTGCAATATTGCTTCACCACCCGTCAATATAACAGAGGTAGCACCGGCAACTTTTATTTGCTCGAGAGCCTTTTTCCAGTCCGCTGTTGACAAGCAAGGCTTATCATCTCCCAAGTTAGATGCCATAAAACAATACTCACAAAAAAGGTTGCACTTCATTGTTAAGTACATATAGGCAGTGTTTAGGTTGTGTTCAAATTTTTCGTGCGTATTTTTAAACTTTCTTTTCAAATAAGTGTCTTCATCATCAACTAAAACACCGTACTCTATCAATGTATCTATTTGCTCGCCCGATAAATCTTTATAAATGGCATCTGTAATTCCTGTTTTGGCTGCATTTTCAAGATAAGTATATATGGCTACATGAACAGAGGACAACTTGTTTAGGTGTCTGTTATATATTTTGCACTGATCTTTTTCTGTAGCTATTATGGATATATCATGACTTAGAGTCATTGAAGAGTCCCCTTTTTCGTAGTCTTTAGCCTGTTTTTCCCACATAACGATTTATATGCATAGTGTTAGAATTAATTCCGGCACCCATTCCCCCATTGCAACCGCACCTATAACCGCTCTGTGCATATTCAGAAGCTGACTTCATTGGTTTCATTGGCTCCATCGGAATCATTTCAGGCATCTCGGGCATTTCAAGCATTTCAGGTGTTTCAGGCGTTTCAGGTGTTTCGGGCATTTCAGAAATATCATAAACCAACTTCCCATTTTCTACAGCACCACCAGCACCGGCTGCTGCATTATCACAACCGCAACCGCAACCATCTTTGCATTGACAGCTTTTAGCATTAAGCATATCCGGTGATAGTAGCCCTTCCACAGGCAAATCTTTAAGATTCACGATAAATCTCCTTTCTTGAAAATTGCCATGATTTAAAGAGCTTCTACACTTATACACGGCAACATGATTACTCCACACTCCCCCATAATGACATAAAAATTTAAAATTGTCAATTTTTTTTTTTTTTTTTTTTTTTTTTTTTTTTTTTTTTTTTTTTT
>WRKF01000041.1 GCA_009778165.1 Defluviitaleaceae bacterium | reverse complement strand
ACCCACGCCGTTTTCACGCCGAGTGTGTTGAAGTAGTCGCGCGTGTTTTCGGATAGCATGGTTTCGTCGTCTATTATTAGGCAGTTGTAGTTCATGGTAAATCTCCTTTTTTGGGTGCGTTGTGGGGTGCGGTTTTTATTTATTTTATTGTAGCATGGTTTTTTGGTGATGTCAAATTTTTATATTCTTCTAAAAATAAACAGTCGAGTGTTTGAAAAAATTGGTTAGAAGTTTCTTCAACAACTATAACATTACCACCAATGTAAACATTGTTACCGATATGAACATTTTTGCCGATATAAATATCTTTACCACAATAATTATTGATATTACCTCCAAAAAAATACATTCCATTATTAGAGTTTTGCTCTATATTTTGCTTTAATTCAAGACGATTTTCGTCTATTTCAACCCAAAGATGGCTAACAGATTTTTCATTCCAATTTATATAAGGGCAAATATCTTTTAGCAAAATAAGTAGTGTGTTTTGACGAAAACCATTAGAAGAACTATTCGCATCTAAAATAAATTTAACTAAAAAATTTTTTGATATGCAAACAATTTTCCTCCATTCGATTATATCTGCCAAATTCTTTTTATTTGTGTTCAAAGCTGCAACTGAATAATAAAAATCGTCCGAAATTTCTACAAAATTAGGCGATATATTGTTTCCATAAACAATGTATCTTTTCTTTTCTGGCAAATAATCGGAATTACTTATAATTATGCTGACATTTTTACCATTTATAGCCAATCTCGGAAGTCTAAAATATTTGCTAAATTTTGATTCTAAGTAATTACAAATTTCAATCGGAGGTTTAGACATTTCCTCATTCATAGTCTTCAAATCAGCCAACATAAAACCTAATTGTTTTTTGTATATAGCTTTGACAATCTCTTTAGCCAAATTTCCTGTAATTTTTGATTTACCTCTCGATAGTTCGGTTGAATAATTATCCTCTTGCAAAACACCCTTTATTATTAGAAAAGGTATGTTATTACAATTCAGATTAAGAGTTGTACTCCAATCTATGCTAAAATCAACCAACATATCATTAAACAGGCATTGGTTTTTATTTTTTAGTATTTTGTCAATGATTTTGTCATTTTCCTTTTGGGTGTTTTCGTCTATATCCGCAAATTCATTAAACATCAAAACTTCACATTTTTCAAACTCTATTATTTCAAAATTACCTGTGTTACAAATTTTTGGAATTACAAAAGTTTCGTTATTATAGCTAATTTCAAAATGTATATCTTCATACAAAAAATAATTATCCATTCCAAACTCAGATAACAATTTTTTAATAGGCTTGCTTTCAATTTTTTCATTCAACTTGATTCTAACTTCTGTGAAAGATTCTTCTTCTATTTTACAATTTTTAATAATTCTTAAGTCTGATGTTTGTTTGCTTTCTTTGTTAAGTTTGAAATTATATGTTTGATCGTCTTTTTTTCTAGTGGTAATTTCGCCCTCGTTGCCAATCAGAAACATTGTTAAAGCACCAATGCCGTACTTTCCTATTAACGAAGTTTCCGAATTTTTTTTGTTAGATTTTCCTACTACAAGATAACAGTTACTAATATCGTCCAAATTCATGCCAATCCCGTTGTCCAACATAACGAGATAAGAATGTTCAGCATCGTTTTCGATTTGTAACGTTATTTTCATTTCTTTTGAGTATTTATCCGCCATAAGTCTGCAAGCGTCAATGGAATTTTGCATAAGTTCGCGTACAGTTACCATTGGCTTATTATTGTGCGAATACAGTGGTTCCATTAAAAGTTCTATTACATTATCCGAGATTTTGAATTTAATATCTGACTGTATAAAAATCTCGTTGATATTATCATCAAATACAATTTCCGTTATCTTGAAAAAATTCAAATTGTTAAAATATCCCTTATAATTGTGCATACATTCTACAATAGTCTTATATTCCGAGATATATTGGTTAGCCAAATTGTAATTTTTTGTTTGTATTTCTTCGTGGTTATCCAGTTCTAATGTAAGAATAGCCTTGTTTTCAAGATATTTTATATCAAAATAATTCAAGTTTAGTATTTTGTATAATGTATGACAGGCTAAAAACAATGTTGCTATAAATGAGTGATCGCCGCCATCAACTAGCGTATTTATATCGGCAATTTTATTAGAATTATCTAAAATCATTTTGCAGAGATAATTGCTTTCTAGCTGGGGATTGTCAACAAACAATCCCCCATTTACGAGTAAATTTTCAAATGTTTCTAAAATTCTACCCTTAAAAGCAATGTTTTTTGAAGACAAAATTTCTAGCACTTCACAGTTGACAGTATAATTCATAACATTAAGAAAAGCCATTGTATTACCGAAAAATTCAGGGTTAATATCAGAATTTATATTGAAAAATCCATATATACTTTTTTGCCTATTGAGTATCATTTCTGTTATGGCATAGCGATTTAATTGTTCTGTTGAACTTCCAACTTTGGAATAAGCTCTACCTTTTGTATTTACATAACCCATGCCTTTAGTATTTTTTTCACAATTTTCTATATTTTCTTTGAATAAATAGGGTCTATCCCTATTTTCTTTTTTAATTTTGATTATATCAAGATTTTTTCCGTTGTAATCAAATGCCTTAATAATCTCGATTTGTGGAGTCGGTTCAATATATTTTGCGAGCAAAACTTGAATATCTTCTTCACGATATTCTGTATTAGTGCCAACCACATCAAAAATATTTTGGGGTTTGTCTTCATTAACACCTATTATAATGTATTTGTCCATATCTATATTGACATTCAAAAAGGCTATACAATCTTTTATGAACTCAAACTTGCTCTTGGCAACATATTCTTTGCTGTAATTGTCTTTGCTTTTATCCTTGAACAGTGCATACCATTCCCTTTTGAAGTCCAAAACAACGCTCTCATAACCTTTGTCAATCAAGCTGTAAATCAAGGCTTTTTCGTTTTCTTTAAGCATACTCATTAAAATCTCTCCTTTGTTTATCATTGTTTTTTTATTGTTTAGCATTTTTGTTACTTTTCTACTGCCTACTGCCACACATCTTTCAAATTACTTTGTATGATTATAATATCATACGATTTACACTTTGTCAATAGTTTTGTAAAAAAATTTTTTGAGTAAGAAAACAATCAAAAATCCATGTCGTTGTGTGGTCATGAAAAAGGACACTCACGAAAATTGCCTTTACATACCGTGTTATATCGTAGGATTATAAGAAGACACAATTTTTAACAGCCGAATTTGACACAAATAATAATTTGTGCTATACTGGCATTGTTGTAATAGAGGAGACATTTAGCGGAGATTGGGTGGATGCTAAAAGGCAGTTTTGGCTTGGCTAGGACTTTAAGAAATAAGTTTTATAGGTATGTTATTTGGCTATGCGTTCGGCCTGTATTTGGCTAGGTATTCGATACGTCAATGCCTATCCCTAGAAGTCTTGCGCAAATTATCAAGCCATCAGCTTGTCAAGTTGCTTAACGTAAGTATAACCACCGACGCAAAGTCGACTAGTTTATGAAGGAGGGATTTCTTATGAAGAAGTCTAATGAAGTGAAGTTTGATGTCCATGCAATGAGAAACAGTGCAATGGACAGAGCGGCGAGCAAAACCACAGGCATAATGCCTAACTCGCCAATGAGCAAGGCAACCAATATGGGCGGCTTATTGAGACGAACCGCAGCAATTCTAGCGGCGGTAGTAATGTCAGTTGCGGCAACGCCAGCGGTTGATGTTACAGCGGCGAACGAGCCAAATACCTTAGCGGCAACCACAGCCAGCGGCAACAACACAACCATCGTCCTAACCATCGGTAGTACGACCTATACCGTCAACGGCGTACCGAGTACGTCCACGTCCGCTCCCGTCATCATAGGCGGCAGCACCATGACACCAGCACGTTTGGTGGCAGAAGCTCTGGGCGCTAGTGTGGACTGGGACGGAAATACCCAAAGGGTAACCATAGTCGGCCACAATGCCCAGGGTCAACCCCTGACCGTCGTCCTAACCATCGGCAGCACTACCTACACCGTAGGCGGCATTGCTCACCAAGCCTCAGCCGCACCTGTCATAGTGGGAGGTTCTACCATGACACCTGCACGCCTCGTAGCAGAATTGCTCGGCGCTAGTGTAGATTGGGACGGAAATACCCAAAGGGTAACCATAACCCGCAGCCAGGCAGAACAAGTGGCAACCGTGCCGCCAGCTACAA
>WRKF01000040.1 GCA_009778165.1 Defluviitaleaceae bacterium | reverse complement strand
TAAACTCATATTTTTAGTTACTTCGTAGTTATATTCACGTATTTTATGAATATCTTCAATTGTAAAGTTATGACTAATATTTAATTTCATAGCTTATGCATGCTCCTTTAATAATACGGTCGGAGAATATATGTCAATTGAACGGTAACCATTTATTGCATTTATTCCCCTAACGCCATTTATTGTTCTAACATTAACCATGTGTTTGAAGTTCCACGAAACAATTATATCACATTCATTAGCAACCGCTAATCCTATGTGGGTACAGTCATCTCGTCTTTTTTCTGTCAGTATGTTTAGTCTTACTATTTCATTAGCTATAAATTCTGCTTCAGTGCTTATGGCTTCAATTAAGTTAAAAGTTATGTTGTTAAGGTGTTTATACATTGAAGTTAGTTTTGGTTCGCTGCAACGACTTATTTCTTCAAGCATTAGGTAAGAAGAATAAATTTCATACATTTCTTCTTGTGCTTGTTGCCAAAATTTCAATGTATCTGACATTTTATCGGGTACATCTTGTGCTTCCAAATGACTTACCACAGATGTATCAAGATATATTCTGGGCTTACGCATTGCTAATTCCCTTCATTATCTGCCTTAACCTGGTTGTCTATAGCTCTGTTTACAAACCTGTTAAGACTTTTGCATTTTTTAACCTCAATCTTCAGTTGGTCAGAGTTCTCTTCCCTATATTTAGCTACAGTTTTTTGTTAGGCTTTACTTGCTAGGCATTTTTATCATCTGTATGCTGTTGCGATGTTTATTTTTCTCTACTGTCATAACAGTCATAACAATACCTCCTAATTATATTATAGCAAATATGCTAGAGAATATCAAACATTTATTCTGTATTGTCAAATTGTATAAAAATTATGTAAAATCATTTGAAATGTTTAGATATACCCACGTACTATACAATTAATTACCTGCTTCGGGGGAGGGGGTACGTTTGCTGCGGTAGAGCGGGGTACGTGGAGTCCGAGAGATGGGAGCAATTCTATGTTTTTAGGTAGTTATAAGATAACATCTATATTGACACCGGTTTTATTTTTGTTGATATACACATCCAAAAAATTCATGCTTGCAATATACTTGCAATATAATAAAAAGAGATATATAATAGTATAAGTATTGTTTCGGAGAAATAATCATAGCAATTCCGTTTAACGTGCAGATTTTTTCTGTGGCCGGATGCACATTTGCAAACAGAACTTTTCATATCAATCAACATGTTTTCGAGACCGAAAACAGATATGGCACTTTTATTAATGGTTGGCCATTTTGAAAGCAATAAAAGTGCTAATTTAAGGAAAGAAGGAAAGCAAATTAACTTTTTTGAATTTTTTGAATTTAAAAAGGCTAGCGAAAAGTTAATTTGCTATATGGAATGGAATTGTTACGAAAGGAGCGAAGAAAATATGGATAATAACCAAACCCAAAAAATAGACAACTTAGAGTTTTTCGCCAACAAAGGAGACGACATTATTAGCCAGGTATACCACGCTTTAGACGAGAAGGGATACAATGCGGTTAACCAACTGATAGGCTATATATTGTCCGGTGATCCTACTTATATCACAACCCACAAAAATGCACGAGTGCTAATAGGGCGTATAGAAAGAGACGAACTGTTGGAGATGTTTGTGAAATCTTACCTTGTTAACGAATTGGGACTTATGAAAGGTTAAAAACGGTAATGTGATGGAGCGGTTTTTATCAATAGATTACGGTGATAAGAGGATAGGTTTGGCCATCAGCGATACTTTTAACAGATTAGCCCTCCCGCTTTTAACAATTACCAGAAAAGACAAATATACAATCAAACCATACGTAGCTGAGATAGGCGATATTTTGAAAGAAAACAATATTAGTGCAATAGTTTTGGGGTTACCAAAAAATATGAACAATACGCTGGGAAGTAGGGCAAAGGCAACGTTGGAGTTTAAAGAACGGTTACACAGGAATTTCAAAAAAACGGAAATTATTTTGTGGGACGAAAGACTTTCTACAAATATGGCAGAACGATTGCTGCACGAACAAAACATTTCTGCTAAAAAACAAAAGGAAATTGTTGATCAACTTTCTGCTTGTATAATTTTACAGAACTATTTAGATTACAGACAACATGCAAATGTGCATTAAAAATTAAAGAAAAAAAGGATACCTCCAAACTCCCAACGCCGGCACAAAGGAGAAAAAAAGAAAAAAGAGCATCTTGCAATTTGCTAAATTGCAATATTTTTGCTTGAGGTAACCTAAGATACAGGAGAAATAATTTTGCAAAAAAAAACTAAATTAAAAGTTTTTGCCTTGGGAGGCTTGCAAGAAATAGGCAAAAACATGACCGCATTTGAATACGGCAACGAAATTATTGCTGTTGATTGCGGGATAGCCTTCCCTCAAGACGATATGCTAGGTATAGACCTGGTTATTCCTGATTTTACATACTTAGCAGACAATAGAGATAAGTTTAAGGCACTGTTTTTGACGCATGGTCATGAAGATCATATCGGTGCCATACCTTTTCTGTTAAGGCAATTTAATGTGCCTGTTTATGGTACTCGCCTTACCCTTGGATTGTTGGAGAATAAATTACGTGAACATAACCTGCTTTCAAAAGCTAAGCTCCACACAGTGGAAGCAGGAAATCGCACAAAATGCGGATCTTTTAACATAGAATATGTACGTGTTACTCACTCTATAGCTGACTGTGTTGCACTAGCGATTCGCACCCCCGTTGGTATGGTTGTACACAGTGGTGATTTCAAAGTGGATCACACCCCTGTGCAAGGGGACACAATAGATTTGCCCCGTTTTGCCGAGCTGGGCCGCGAAGGCGTTAAACTTTTTTTATGTGAAAGCACAAAAATCGACGAAGAAGGTTATACCCTAAGTGAGCGCCACCTTGGGCCAATTTTTTCTAAAATATTTGAGGACAGTAAAGAACAGAGGATTATGGTTGCCACTTTTTCCTCTAATATAAACCGCATACAACAAATTATAGATTGTGCTGAAAAACACAAACGCAAAGTGGCAATTATTGGGCGCAGCATGGAGAACGCAGTAAAAACCGCCAGTGATTTGGGCTATCTTTCTATACCCAAAAATGTTGCGATAGAGCCACACGAAATTAAAAATTATACAGACAAACAAATAGTTATAATAACTACAGGCAGCCAAGGTGAGCCAATGTCGGCTCTCTCTCGTATGGCAACAGCGGAACACCGCTTCATAGAAATAAAGCCAAAAGATAAAATAATAATATCTTCTTCGCCTATACCCGGTAACGAAAGAAGTATAAATAAAGTTGTAAATGAGCTTATGAAACGGGGAGCGGACGTTATTTCCGATGGGCAAATAGAAGTGCACGTTTCCGGTCACGCTAAGCGAGAAGAAATAAAATTGCTCCATGCGTTGCTTAAACCCCGTTATCTAATGCCAATCCATGGCGAGTTTCGCCACCTTGTATCTCACAAGAACCTAGCAATAGAAATGGGTATGAAAAAAGAAAATGTGTTTGTTTTGGGGATTGGTGATGTGCTTGAGCTTAACGAAAAGGGAATACAACGCGGAGAGCAGGTTATAAGCGGTCAAACGCTAGTAGACGGTTTGGGTGTCGGAGATGTAGGAAACATTGTATTAAGAGATCGCAAACATCTTTCTCAAGATGGGTTAATGATAGTTGTAATTATTATGGAGCGAAGAAGAGGACACGTTATAGCCGGACCCGATATTATATCTCGTGGTTTTGTGTACGTTCGGGAAAGTGAAAATCTAATGGAAGAAGCTCGCTCAAGGGTACGTTATGCTCTGATAGAATGTGAGGACAACCGCATTACAGACTGGTCTGTAATAAAGTCAATAGTAAGAGATGTTCTAAAAGAATATCTATGGCAAAAAACAAAACGTAGCCCCATGATATTGCCTGTTATCATGGAGATATAAAAATGAAATTTTGGGCAGCCTTTGAAAACCAAGCTCATTGGTTTTTTTAAAGGTTGCCTTTATAAGTGAGGAGGTCATTATGCTTGCCGCATTTCAGTGGTTTATAGATTTGGGAGTCGTTGTTGTACTGCCGATTCTTATACTTATTTTTGGTTTGGCTTTAGGCACAAAACTTAGCGTAGCTTTTTTGGCCGGTATAAAAGTAGGGATTGGATTTACCGGGCTTAACTTAGTTATTGGCCTTATGGCGGGCGGGTTAGGATCTGCC
>WRKF01000039.1 GCA_009778165.1 Defluviitaleaceae bacterium | reverse complement strand
GAAGTCATTACATAGATGAAATTGGGGTATTTATCTGCATATGACCTACAAATTTTATCTGTTTCATTGTCTGTAGAGCCATTATTATGTATTATTATTTCAAAATTATCGTAATCTTGATTAACTAAACAGTCCAACATTGTGGGTAGCATATGCGGTCTGTTGTAAGTTCTGAGAATAGCTGTTATTTTACACATTTTAAGTCATCCTCCAAAATAAACTCATGTGTCAGAATTGCGTAATTAGATATAGGCAAATCTAATTCTTCAAATAGTTCAAAGGCTTGCTCAACCGCCGAAACCGCACAAACTAGTATTATTACATCTTTATAATTTGCTATTTCATTTGGGTGTTTAAAATTTTCGCCTTTACGATTAAAATCTATCAAAAAACTAAGTTTTGCATTTGGGTAATGTAGCTTTATAAAGTTTTCATAATAAGCTACATTACTTTGTTTGGCACCCCATAAAGCATACTTTATTTCTGCGGAGTTTTTGTCCCAATTTTCTGTAGCATACGCTAAAAATTTCTCTCCATGATAAGCATTAGTTTCAAAAGAATCGAAATACTTAACCTTAATACACCGTGCTTTAAAGGCTTCCGAAATCTCCAAACGCTTAATCCTGGAGATTGCAATCAACTTCAAATCATGTTTAAGCTGCTCAAATAGTGTAACGTCAGGATTCCAATTTATTATAGCATAGTTTTCTTCGTCATATATTGGTATATAATTTTCTATAAAAGAAAATCTAGTATCAAACTTTTCTTTGACTAAAATAACAGGGATGCCAAAGGCTAGACAAGGAAGTGCTGTATGTAATCTGGACGTAACAACCAATTTAGCTTCTTTTTTAAAAAAATCATACTTTTCCTTAACAAATCTAAACATATTTTTGTAGTCGTTAAGTTCTTCATCGCTAAATAAAAATTGCTGGTTGGAAAACAAAATTTTCTCTTTTAAAATACTATCAGGAATATAGGGCATAAGGCTTTTTGGCACATCAACAAAAACCACATTTTCTCCTGCAATCATATCTATTTTTGGGAAAGTGGCAGTTAAACAACCGCTTATATATGCAGGGATATTGTACTTAGTAAAATATGTATATGTTTCTTCATCTCTGCAACCGATAGGTGCATGTTTCAAAAAATATTCTTTATTATAACTATCATCCAAAAAAGCGTCGGCGTTAAAAGGTTTTTCAACTAGATGAAGCACAGCCGCCAAAAATATGGGAGTTATATCCGGGGAAATATCCATTTTTCCATTGCTCGTAAAATACTCTATAAAAAAGTTTATGGGAAGTATTAATCTTTCCCCCATATAAGTTTTTACTTCCGAAAGTTTTAACCTTATTATTTCATCTTCTTTTAATCCCATCTCTGTATATAGATTGTCTATAGCCATAAACTGAAGATAATCCCCTATATTTACGCTGTTAGATTCTCTGTTACAGATGTTTGCGTACTTCATCCAAATACCCTTTCATAGCACTTAATTGGTTTTCAAATTTTTTTTCATCTATAAAGCAAAGCTCTATTTTTCCGGAAACATTTAACATGAAATTATATGTTGATTGTTTTATCTCACGCTCTAGCTCGGGAGCTTTATGCATCAAATAATCCTCTCGTTCCAGATATGCATCAATATATTCTTGAAGTAGTTCCGGTGTCCAGGCTTGCGTATCATGCTGAATAAGTGATATATTGCTATCGTGCTTACGTTTGTACAGCAGACCAACATTATGAACCACAACTTTTTCTGCTTTTTCAAAAACCTTGTAAATCACGTGAATGTCATCTATTTGTTTGCCATCAATAAATTGTATGTTTTCAAATAAACTCTTTTTAAAAAGTTTGCCAGGTGGGGCCGTGTTATACAAATCTCTCTTTAAAAATTCACGAATCCCATCTATTCGGTTTAAAGTCAGTTTTTGGGAGTTTATGAAGCGCGGTTCTGTTTTGTTCCCGAAATCATTGTATGAACCACAAATAGCTATATCTGCTGTTTCTTCAGTAGCTAGATTATATAAAAAACTCAAATAATTATCGGCTATCTTGTCATCATCGTCTATAAATGCGATATATTCGCCTTTTGCTATAGATAGCCCCAAATTTCTCGCATTTGATAATCCTGAATTAGGTATATGCTTTATTGTAGCGTGTTTAACTGTATCCAAAATTTTTTTAGTGTCATCTTTGCTTCCATCATTTATGATTATTAGCTCATAGTCTTCAAAATCTTGCTTCGCCAAACATTCAAGCATGTTGGGCAACATATGAGCTCTGTTATAAGTAGCAAGTATTACACTTAGCAAGGTTTTGTTTCTCAGTATTTCAAGCTCTTGTTTTGTTAAGCCGCTATAAATATTTTGCAAATCTTCTTTCAGCATAGAAATCCTCACTCAAACAACATAACGCAAGTCCACCAATGTTGTATTACTGTAGTCGTAAGACTTAAACTCGCTCCAGGCTGTGGCAATTGCCGTAACATCCCCGAGCTTTAGTTCATAGTTAATGTTAAAGTTGTAATGCTTTTTAAACTCTTCTGTGGCAATAGGGTCATATGCCGTTATGTTTTTATAACCATTCGCAAGCAAAAGCTCTATTATTTTTGCGGCTGTGCTCTCCCTAACATCGTCGCTACCGGGTTTAAAACTTAACCCCAATATAGTGATGGTGCTTTCTTTGCTTTTGCACTCATTCACAATTTTTTCGCAATTTATTTGCGGCATGGCATTGTTTAAATCTATCACTTTACGCAATATATTCGCCTTTTCTTTAGCCACATATGCAAGGGCTTGCGTATCTTTTGGTAGGCAACCACCGCCATAACCTGCCCCCGGGTAAATATAGTGTGCAATGCCGCTGTTTTTTAGACGTTTGTCCTGATGCAGTATCTCAAATGCTGTTTTTGTGTGAATATCGCCGATTTCGCCTGCAATCAGGCTCATTTCGTTTGCATAGCTTATCATTGTGGCAAGCATTGTGTTGCTAAGGTATTTTATGAATTCTGCGGTGTTTAATGTTGTGAAATGTATGGGTGCGTTAAAGGGCTTGTATACAGTTTCGAGTAGCTGTTTGCTGTGTTCGTCCGTAACGCCGCACACGGTTCTGTCTGGGTTTATGAAATCTTCCCAAGCGTGACCTTCGCGCAAAAACTCCGGGTTGTTTGCCAGTTTGTATCTGCTTTTTAAAGATGCAGTCGTTCCCGGTAGCACTGTGCTTTTTATTACAACAAGGCAGTTGGCGGGGGCGGACAGTGTTTGCAGGGCTGTGTTTATGTATGTTAAATCTACGGAGCCGTCTTTTCCTTGGGGGGTGCCTACGCATATAAAAACAATATCTGCATCTTTCGTTGCTTCGTCTTGGGTTTGGGCCACTTTGAACCCGGTCGCCGTTAAATCTGGTTCAAAAAAAGGAACTGTTCCCTCGCTAATTAATTTCCTGCGGGAGCTGTCTGTATCAAAAGCTGTAACATTAAAGCCCTTGCTTGCAAACCCCGCCGCTGCCGTTAGCCCCACAAAACCTAACCCCAACACAGCTATTTTCATATCTTCCATTTTGCACCACCGCTTTTCCATTGTTGTTCCAGGCTATGTTTATCTCTTTGTGTGTCCATGCATTGCCAAAAGCCGTAGTGTTTGTAGACCCCCAGTTTGCCTTCGGCACTTAGCTTTTGGAGCGGTCCCACCTCCAGCATTGTGTCGTCGCCCTCTATGTAATCTAAAAGCTCCGGCTCTGCAACCATAAAACCACCGTTAATCCAACCGCCCTCACCTTTCGGCTTTTCTTGAAACTGTTTCACAATATTGCCTTCTATATCTAAAACACCAAAGCGGCCGCCTGGCTGTATTGCAGAAATTGTAACGATGGACTTTGTTTCTTCATGTTGCTTAATAACTGCATCAAGGTCAATATCGCTAACTCCGTCGCCATATGTTAGCAAAAAACGCTGTCCGTTGATATATTCTGCAACTCGTTTAATGCGTCCTCCTGTTTGGGTGTTTAGCCCTGTGTGGACAAGGGTAACACGCCAGGGTTCTGCACTGTTTTTGAGGCTTTGCATCCCCGCTCCCGTGGAGAAGTCGAAGGTGATGTCGCTATGGTGTAATAAGTAATCCGCAAAATACTCTTTTATCATGTATCCTTTGTAGCCACAACAAACAATAAAGTCAGAAAAACCAAAATGAAAATAGTAGCGC
>WRKF01000038.1 GCA_009778165.1 Defluviitaleaceae bacterium | reverse complement strand
ATCCAGTATGTTAGCGTGACACTTCTCTAAAGTTTGGTAAAACTCGCTATTTAACCATTGACGCAAAGTGCATTTTTCCCAAGATGTACGTTCATACTTGTGATGATACGCTTTTTGGGTGATAATATCTTTAGCGAGCAGTAACATCTTACCGCCTTGCTTCTCTAACACATACCACTCATAGTTACAAAAATTAATTATTTTCATTAAGTTTCACCTCACTTTCTAATAGTTCTGGGTTGTCGTGGGCGTTGCCTATGATTTCCATAACACCAGAACCGTAAAAGCCTGTAGAAAATTCTTTAGTTTTTGTATTTTCACGACCCCAACAATCCCGATACCATAGAACCGTAAAAACTTCTAATTGAATATCTTCGTTTGGGTGGTTGGGTTCGGCGGCAATAATTATATCCCCCTCAAAAATAAGGCTGTCGTTTTTATCCTTTAAACCCGTACATTGCCCTATGGTTGCGGGGTCAACTTCAAAATTGCCCGTAATGTGGGTATTCATATCCTTGCCTGTTACCTCATGTTGATGGATATGGTAGCCAAAGTAATTGGATACCAGACCGCCTATAGCCCAGTTACCTTTGTATTTGGTGTTATCTAGCCTTTGCCCTCTAAACAAATATCTATCTTTCATTTTGTGTCTCCTTTTTATACTGGAGCGGCGTTGTTGCCGCCCCGCTTCACTTTTTATAACATTGCCGCCCTATCTTCAAAGCTGTAAGTGCCGTCAAGTATGCAAATTGATATTTTCATAAATGCCTCTTTCGCTTCTTCGCGGGTTGCGTATGTTTTGCTTGTCCTGTTTAGTGTTGTAAACTCGTCTTCGGTGTCGTGTTGTCTGATAGAAACAGTATTTTGATTGTTAATACTGGCTTCAAATCCTGTGTGATGTCCTTGGATGCTTGCTATTATGTAATTCATGGTTGTTGTCCCCTTTCGGTGTTGGAGCGGCATTGTTGCCGCTCCGATTAACTTTTTCTATGCTTGTTTACTTACGTATTGCTTAACTTGCTTAAAAGTCTTGAACCTGCCCACGGGTTTATCATTTTTAAGTAATGCCCAACCGACCCCGTTTATTTGATATACTTCGTAGCCATTGTTGCTATACTCCCCAGCTCTTTTTTTTGTCCATTTGTTCATGATATTTTTCTCCTTTTATCTTTTCTCTTTTCCTGTAATGTCCTTACTATTCAATTGTCAATGTGCAGGTGGTGCTTTGGTGGTGATGTGTTATGTTTAATAGTATACTACACAAAAGAGTAAGTGTCAAGCGATATTTAAAGAAATATGACCCCAAAGAGTAAATTTGTGAAGATTGCACAAAAAAATACACCTTTTTCGAGCATTTCAATTTAATGAAATTTCAAAAACGGTGTATTCGTGTTATTTGGTTTGTGCATATTGTATAATGCGGAATTTTTAAGTTTTAAAAAAAGACGGAAACAGCGACACTATTTTTTATTTAGTAACACTCAAATCCATAAAAGGCATTTTCACAACATGTCCTGCATTGTCTGCCCACTCTATAAGTTGATTGGTGGCATTCCTTGTGATTTCGGTTTGTTCTTTTATCTCCGTTATATCTTCTTGCATATGTTTTACAGCGGTTTGTATTTCCTGTTGTCCCTGCTCTAGTTTTTGTTGACCTATTTTTAAAACATTTATATCTTTTTCCACCTCGCCTATTTTATCCAAAATTTGTTGTAATATTTTAGTTTCCATGTGGTTTCACCCCTTCTGATTATTTATTTCGTTTGTAATTTCTTCATGCAGTTCAACTGCAAAATTTAAAATTTTAAGACGACGCTTAAAATCAAGAGTATTAAAGATATTAAACAACTCCGTTTCTTCAATGCTTGCGTTGCGTGTTTTGTTTTTTTCTTCTAAATTTGCGTTATTGTTATAGCCTATTAAATTTCCATTGTAGACCACAGGATTGTTGATTGCCCCGTCACCAGTGAAAGAACCTTTTAGTTTTACACGCCCTAAAAGTTCATCAACAGTTACTTCAAAATAATCAGCTATTTTAGAAAGGCTTTCAGCTGCTGGAGTTTTAACCCCATTTTTGTAATCTCCTATCAACCCCTGTGATACCCCCAGGTCTTTTGCAACTTTATAAGCGGTAACACCACGTTTTTCTAAAAGCTCGGTGAAAATCTGTTGAAACACGTTACGACCTCCTTTATTTGTGGCAGCTTACAATCATTCTCAAAAGGGGTTGACAATTACACAAAAGTGTAGTATACTGTTTTTGTCAACAGTAATTTTACGACAACAAAAAACCAACCCCTTGTCAAGGTTAAAATATTAGATAGTATACTATTACGCCTAACAGTATTCTAACCTTATTAACTAATTTTGTCAAGGGTTCGGCAAAAGAAAAAACTCACAAAAGAGAAAGGGGGAGATTATAATGTTTATACCTCGCTACAAGAGCAGGGGCAGAAGGGGGGAACAACCTCAACCGCCTTGGGCTGTTGAGGTAGAAAAGAAATTAATAGAGCTTAGGCTAACAAAAACGGATTTTGCTGCGATGTTTGACCTTAACTACACGGCTGTAGTAACTGTATTGACGGGTAGCAGGGTAAGTCCCTCGGTGCAAAGGCAGATAATCGCCAAAATCCGGGAGTTAGAAACCCAGCGGGGTGAAGGAGTAGCAGTATGAAAGAGGTTAGAACACTAAGCATTGTTACACAAGTCAAGCAGATTATGGAAGTAGATAGCGTAGAACTTGCTAATGAGTTATTAAAAAGTAAAGAGTGGATATTACTTAACTCTTACAGAAACGCTAAAATTAGCAAGACTAAACCAGTCATGAGGTTAGGTCGCATAGTTTAAGGGCTACAACTCATATGCAGAACATTTGTAACTTATTTGTAACTTTTTTGCCTTTAGCTATCGCTAGTAAAAACAAGCATTTTAGAGTAATGCTAAGAACACAGCCTTTTCCGGTTATTTTTAATTAAAAAAGTGCCAAAAATACCGATATTTTGTCAGTGCATTGTTCTGCGAAAGTCAGCAATGTTCAGCAATGGTCAGCCTCCTAAAAATCAAAACGCACAAAAACAAAAGGGTGAGGGCTAAAACGGCAGTTCAGCAAAAGTCAGCAAAACTGACAATCGCTGAACACTAATTAGTAACACGCTACCGCTTTTAAGGGCAAAAATGCCCGTTTTTGGGGTTTGCGTAAGTGGTGTCAAAAACGTACACTAATTGAAAAAACACATGCAAAAAGCGTGATGTATTAGTGTAAGAGAGGTATAAGTACATTGAAAATAGAAAACTGGAACAATCATAAAATCCGCTTTGTGGAACACAAAGGAGAATGGTGGGCGGTGGCAGTGGATGTATCAAAAGCACTAGATATAAAAAACACATCAAAAGCCATGAAAAGGATACCTGCTGAAAACCGTGCAATTTATACCCTATCTACAAGTGAGGGTATAAATTCAGCCATTAATCAAGATGTTAATATTCTTGATGAGTTTGGCGTATATGAATTTGTATTCGCAAGCAAGAAAAAAGAAGCTGGAGAGTTTAGACAGTGGGTGTTTAATTTATTGAAAACCTTGCGGCAATCTCTAAACTTGGAATCCTATCAAGTTTTCCGCATGATGGACAAAGAACACCAAAAGGCGGCAATGGCAAAACTGGGTAACGGGTTACAGCAACCGACACCAAAGCACTACATAAAGGCTAACACCATAGCAAACAAAGCAGTGTCTAACATTTACGGACACGCTAAGATGGTTAAAAAAGATAACATGACAGCAGAAATGCTAGAAACAAGGCAGCCGATATTGGATGACACAGCAAACCTAATAATGCTCAATGAGAGGTTAGGGTTAGACTTATCGGTCAGCAACAGGATATACAAGGCTTATTGTCAAGATGGGGTAATCGCCAAGATACAGGAGCTGGAAACCCGACAAAAGGTTGACGGTGATTGTGAAGTGGCGGTTTAGAGAAAGGAAGGAGAATAAATGAGGAAAGATAAAGAAAAAGCCCCAAAAAGAGGCTTCGTGAAAAAACTCAATAACTGGAGAAACACCGAAAAAAAAGTTAGCAACGAGTTTTACATACTTACATGGGTTGTATTTTTTATCATTTTGTTTGATATTGCTAGGTGGTTAGTTGGTTTTTTAGGGTTTTAACAATAAACATACCA
>WRKF01000037.1 GCA_009778165.1 Defluviitaleaceae bacterium | reverse complement strand
CAATTTTGCTTCATCATTAAGAATAGATTCTTAAAATAGCTTGCCGATTTTTAAGTTAAATCACTGTACTCATCACACCGATAAATGGCGTGTTAAGAGGGTTTTTTGGTGCAAATTTAAGTGTTTCTAATGCGAACTAACGAAGACTCTATGTGAGACTCTATGGCTGACTCTATGAATTAAATATATAGATTTTGATTCGAGATAGGCTTTTCTAAAAATAGGCGAAAGATTTTCTATACCTTTTATGCCAAGTTTATTCCGAGAAATATAAAAATATTATACAACAGATAGCATTGACAAAACAAGTGGAAATATAATCGAAATATAATTAAAAATAAAAATGCAACCAAAAACTTTTTTTGTTGTTTATATATGTGTAGGACTTTTACGATTTCCATAGTTTTTACAGTTTTTTATAATGGCGACATGTCATAAAAAGCTAATACACCATAATTATAAATATTGAAAACAATACTAATTTTTTAGGAGGGCAAATGTTCCAATTAATTTCCGATGGATGTTGCGATTTTGAAAGCGACGAGATACTAGAGCACGATATAGGTCTTGTACCGTTTTATATCACCTTTGACGACAAAGTGTTTTTAAAGGAAGGTATAGATATAACAAAAGAAGAATTTTTTGATAAAATAGTTTCTAACAAAAACCTTTTTGCAAAAACTTCGCAGCCCAACCCGGAAGATTATATAAACACCTACAAACCATATTTAGAAAAAGGATATGATATATTGTGTCTTACTATATCTTCAAAGGTTAGTGGCTCCTACAACAGTGCTACAATAGCGGCAGATATGCTAAAAGAAGAATTTCCCGACAGAAAAATAATCACGATAGATTCGCTTAACGGCTGTATAGGCCAGGGTCTTATTTTGCGGGAAATGATAGCCATGCGAAACGACAAAATGAGCATGGATGAAATAGCTGAAAAAACAGGAAAAATAATACCAACAGCAAAAATCTATATTACCTTAGACACGCTGGATTATCTCAAAAAAGGCGGCAGAGTAGGACCCACAACCGCTTTGGTTGGGGGAGTTTTGGGGCTTAAACCCGTGCTACATGTTGTGGATGGTGTTATAGAACAGCTGGATAGCATAAGAGGCAAACAGCGTATTATCAATCTTTTGGTAGAGGGTGTAAAAGAAGCACTCCAAGGCCAAGAAACAACAATGAACATATCTGTAGCTCATATAGACAGATACGACGAAACAGTTACATTCAAAAACAGAATAGAGGAAGCCCTGGGTATATCCATAGACAACCCAATAACAAAGATAGGGGCAACAATAGGAACCCATGTGGGTCCAAAAGCTCTTGCTGTATCGTACTGCAAAAAGTACAGTGCGGTATAACAAATAAAAAAACAAAAAAATAAGCGGAAAATAAGGAGAAAAAAATTTATGTTTACACAAAATACGTGGTTTATACTGGCACAGGTGTTAGGGGTAATAACAATTTGTTTTGAGTTCACCTCTTATCAAATTAAAAACAAAGCAAAATATTTTTTGGTTACAGGTATTGGTAGCTGCTTTTGGCTTTTAATGTTTGTTTCTATCGGTATGGCGACCGGTATGGCAACACAACTTTCATTAATACTTGCTGCCACATACAGCACTATACGCAACCTTGTGTTTTTTGGCATATTTTCCAAAAACACTCCCCGCAGCAAAGAATGGGGTATAAACTTTTTGCTTGTAATGATAGTTGTTGCAATAGCGGCCGGTACAATGACAGTTTTGAACGCACCGGAGCCGGTTAGATGGCTGCACATAATTGGCCTTATTACTGCACTCGCTTTTGTAATTGGCCAATATCTGCCGGGGGTGCATTATGTACGCATAACCGTTGTGTTTTATGCCATCGCTGTGTTTTTTACCCAAACCCCGCTCAACATCCTGTACGGAGATTTTCGTTGGAACGTAATGGGGATGGCAATAGAACTTGCTAAAATTGTTTCTGTTATTGTTTTTTACAAACGTTACGCAACGGAACCCAAAAGGGCTCAGTTACAATTTGAAAAACCTATACTTTCCACCGCTCCTTCCGGTGCAAGATAGGGTGTGCCACAAAAAGCAAAAAAAGTTTCCTGTTTATGTTATATTTGTGTTATAATAGTACAGAAAGCAGGTGATAAGTATGAACGACGATGAAATTGTTAAAATGCTGTTCGATCGCACAGAGGATAGCATAGAAGAATTGCGGAAAAAATATGAGCAAAAGCTGTTTAAAATATCCATGAATTTTTTGAACAATAAACAAGACGCAGAGGAGTGTGTGAACGACGCTTTTTTGAAAGTGTGGAACACGATCCCTCCTTACCGCCCCACAGTGTTTTGTGCATATTTGTATAAACTTGTACGCAACATATCACTTAATCGACTGAAGGCAAAGAATGCACAAAAACGGGGCGGTGGCGATATATCCATAATACTTGAGGAGTTGGAGAACTGTGTTACCACAACAAAAAATAACACTCCAGAGGAATTATACGAATCCAGTCTTACAACAAAAGCCATAAATGATTTTTTGGCTAGCCTAAAAAAAACGGAGCGCATGACATTTGTATTACGTTATTTTTATGGAGATAGTATTCAAGATATTTGCCAGCGTTTTGATTTTAGTGAAAGTAAAGTTAAATCCCTTTTGTTTAGATTACGAAAACGACTACAGGTCTATCTCGAAAAGGAGGGTGTTGCATTATGATTGATTTAGCTTGCGAGCGCTTGTTTGACAGCATTGGCAACATAGAAGACGAGTTTTTAGTAGAAGCACAGTCTATTAGTCTGCTTGAAACAAGACAAGATAAACGGAAAAAAATGATAAAATACGGAGCCGCCGCCGTTCCCATAATGGCAATAACATATTGGTATTATTCCAAATGGGTAAAAGGAGCGTAAAAAAAGCGGAGGAGGCTTTTGTGAATCGGAAAAGGATATTTGTGTTTTTTGCTGTATTCTGTACCATGGTTCTTGTGGGGTGTGATCAGGAGCATTATGCGGAAAATGACATAAAACTAATTGGTCCAACTACCCTAACGTACGATCAGCGAGATTTACTTGCTCTCCTTTCTGTGTTAGGGTACGAGGTTTTCTTGTTCGATTTTTCAGTACATAACACCGAGTACAACAACATGCAAGTGTGGGTAGAGGTTTATCATCATGGTGTACTTTTTTATCGAACTCCTACCTTTCATATTGTTCTTGAAGGAGATAATAGGGCAGATGGGCAATTAGCGTTTGTTATTGACCATGATTTTACTACAAATATGTATAGTTGGCTTTTTGCGATTGATGGAGGTACTTCCGGCAGACACGATTCTGGATTTATAGTTAGTGAGGCTGAACTGGTACGTATGTTGGGTCCCATGCCCGGACCTGTTTATGTAAGCGACAATGCAGATTTTGAAGATATTGTATTGCATGTTTCGCTCTTTTCTGACAAGGCTGTTGCGACGGTTGGTAGAGATTTTCAAAGGTTTTTTACAGATTTCAGTTTGCTTAGCGACTTTCCGTATGCACATATAGTAAAAGCTAGATTTTTTTAAAAGATAACGTTTTTATAAAAATGACGTGTTGAGAAAAACCAAGCAGGCTTTAAATTTTCCAACACGCCATTTTTGTTATTTAAGTTTAAACTCTGTATACAGAGCAGTTAAAACTGTAAGCCCAACAGTTATAAATATAACCATATAGGGCAAGTTTGCAAATTGTTCAAACATTAGACCTCTCGCGAAATCAACCCATCACCTCGTAATACTATTCTCAAATTAAAGTATTGTCTTTTCCCTAAAACCGTCTAAAATCTCAGCTTCTTTTTGTGTATCAATAGCTTGGTTGTTGTCGCCGTACTTATGTTTTGTGTATTCCGCAAGACCTTCTTTTTTAAAGGCACGGAAATCAATTTTCAAAATTCCAAAAATATGTTAAAATAGTTATATGGATAAAATCACAAGTATAGCTGAACATTTTTCAAGTCTTGAGACCAC
>WRKF01000036.1 GCA_009778165.1 Defluviitaleaceae bacterium | reverse complement strand
TGTAAATGACCTGACTGGCCTTTAGAAAAAATAGACATATCAGAAATGAGCTAAATCTTGATGGATTCAGCTACAACATTATTATACTAGGAGGTTAAAAAACTGCGGTAATGAGAGATATTGTGACTAATGACTAAATCAAAGTTTTATAAAGAGGAGAATGGAACATGATAAAAAGTGTGCTGTCTGACCTAAAAAAAATGGCCGCACTGCAAGTTATATATTCTTTAACCTATTTATTACTCTTTGCTATCAACGCCGGAGGCATATGGTTTGTCATAACTCTACTACAAAATGATGTTAGTATTACTTTTTTTACGCAAATTATAGTTTTGGTATTTGGGGTAAATATTTTATTAGGTGTAGTTAATGACTATTGCAACAATATTGCTCAAGGGCACTTTCAAAAATTACGCCAAATTAGATACAGAAATTTTAATAAGGTAGCTTTAGGGCACACTTTTGCATCATACGACGACACAAGATTTAGGGCGCGCTTTAGGCAAGCCGCCGATTTTTTGTCGTCTAATATAAGTGGATTCGAGGCAGTTTTGAAGGGCTGTTTTAACTTTATTCCTGTTTTTATAGTAGTGATTATCTCGGGTATATTGCTTGGTTATCATAGCATTGTCATCTTGATTATTTGCATGGTTTTGAACGTTGCTAAATATTTTGCTATTTTGAAGATGCGAGACTTTGAAATCGAAAATATATTAGATAAAGGAGAAAATGCAAATAAACTGAACTATTATCGAAACATTGCTATTGATTATCAGTTTGGTAAAGATATAAGATTGTATAACCTAGGAAATTTTATAATTTATAAATACGGGAGAGTGGTAAAAAACATCAGAACTTTGATTAGTACACAAATTAAAATTCAAAATAAATGGGGCAATATTTCGGCCCTTTCTACCCTGCTTTCAGATATAGGGTTTTATACAATAACGTTTTTTTTGGTGATTAACAATCACCTAGAGTTTGCGAGCCTATTTCTTTTAATCGGGTTATATGAAGTTTTTTCACATAATTATAGGGAGTTAATCGAAATAGTCGCTAACATCAAAAAAGATGGAGAACTTTATAATATCTATGCTGAGTTTATGAATATAAGTGGCATAACTATTGGTACGCCAAAAAGTAATGGGGATGCTCAACATCAAAGTGTAGAGAAATGCACAATAGAATTTTGCAATGTTAGTTTTATGTACCCAAATAGTGATAATTATATATTAAGGAATATCAATTTGAGCGTTTCCTCTGACGAAAAGATAGGACTCATAGGGGAAAATGGTGCAGGAAAATCAACTATTGTTAAGCTCTTGATTGGCCTGTATACTCCAACATCGGGAGAAATTCTTATAAATGGAATCAAAGCTGAAGCCGAGGAATTGAGGTGTCTTGCCTCTGCTGTTTTTCAAGAATCTGATATATTTGCAATGACATTGTTTGAAAATATTTTTCCCCATAACTCTTTTGATGAGCCTGCCCTCGGCTCCTTGTTGAAAACTTTCGATTTAGAAAAAGATTTTCTGAAAAATGACGTAATCACTAATCCTATGATGTTGAAAATTTTGGATGAAAAAGGCTTTGTGCCATCTGGCGGAGTTAAGCAAAAGTTGCTTTTCATGCGAGCATTACTGCGATTAAACATAAAATTTTTAGTGCTTGATGAACCGACGAGCTCCCTTGATTCTCACAGCGAATTGGCACTATATAGCATTCTCGGTAATATGCCAAGCGAAAGAGGCGCTGTAATAATTTCCCATAGACTAGCCATTACAAATATGGTCGATAGGGTTATCGTGCTTTCAAAAGGAATGATAGTTGCTGATGGAACTCACGAAAAACTATTGAGAAAAAACGAGGAGTACAGGCTGCTTTATGAAGCTGGTAGGGCTATGTATGGCAGTGATGCAGGAGGTATGCCGGAATGGAATTAGTTAAATGCTATCTTCGATTTATCTCAATTGCGGCAAAAACAAGCAAGGGCTTTTGTGTGCTTGCAGTGCTTACAGGCATATTGAATTTTGTTGTGACCATACTGGAGATATGGGTTATTTTATTTTTAGTTGAGAGTTTGCAGTATGGCGATTTTTCTGTTTTTGTGAACAGAGTTATGCCTCTAGTTCTTTTTGCTGGCCTCCTTAGGCTTCTTCTCGTTTTTGTATCGGGCAAAGCAAAAAAACACAGCTACATGTTTATTTTGGAGTTTGAAAAGCAAATTTTGATTAAAACAATCACTTTGCCTTTTAGTCGATTGGAATCTCCTGAATTTCTTTCATTAAGAGAAGAGGTAGATTTTTCTATACATCAGCAAGGCGCTATAGGACACCTTGTTGAAACCTCAGTAGATCTTATAAAGTCAATATCTACCTTGCTGTCCATGGGTTTTGTGATCTCGCTCATTTCCCCGTTCTTATTAATGGCATCATTAATTTCAGTAATGGCTGTCTCATTTGTGAAATTTAAATTTAATGCGTACGAAATTGACTTTTTTAACAAACTCGGAAATATAAACCGAGATTACTGGTATTTTGGTAGATTAGCTTTTGACTACGATAGAGTTTTGGATATAAAAGCCAACCAAATGGAGGAGATTATAGACAAGAAATTTGGAGAAAAAACAGAGGACTGCATAACATATTTTAATGGGTACTATAAGAAAAAAGCGACTTCCTCCGGAATAATTATCGGCATTAGTCTATTAAATGTGATGTTTTCCGTATTAAAATTGGGCAGAAATGTTTTTAGCGGAGGCATTGGTATTGCTGACTTTAATTTCTTTTTGTCCGCAGCTATTCGATTTTCCAATAATATCAATATAACATCGGAACACATACTTGACTTGCAGAGAATGTGCGGATTTTTATCTCCGGTATTAAAATTGCTTGACTTCAAAAACGCAGATGTTGAATGTAATGCAGTAAGAAAAAACGCAGTCTGTGTTTCATTTGAAAATGTTTCTTTTGCTTATCCTGGTTCTGAAAAGTCAGCTGTTAGAGATATTAGTTTTGACCTAAGAAAAAACAGTATAATTTCAATAGTTGGAGAAAATGGTGCAGGAAAATCAACCATTGTCAAACTGATTTGTAAACTGTACAGTCCTCAAGTTGGAACAGTCGATTCCTTTCCAACACACGGAATAAGTGCTGTTTTTCAAGATTTTAAGCTCTTGGATGATGCAACTGTTTTAGAAAACATAGTTGGTGAAACTATCCTTGATGAAGAAGCTCGCAAAAAAGCTATAGATAAGATAGAAATGTTACTGGAATATATAGGGATAGACGAATCTATTGATTTAGATAGTAAGCTAGGAGTTGGCATGGAAGAAGGAAACACAACACTCTCTTCTGGCCAAAAGCAACTAGTTGCTTTGTTGCGAGCGCTGTATAGAGATGCTGAGTTAATCATTTTAGATGAACCTACAGCAAACATTGATGCAAAGAAAGAACTGGCCTTATTTTCTTCTTTGGCACGTTTTAAACAAGACCGAACCATCTTGCTTATCTCACATCGAATGGCAAATGTTCACTTTGCTGACGAGGTGCTATATATGGAGGATGGGCAGATAAAGGCTAGAGGTGGCCACAATGAATTGCTTGAAACAGATAAAGGTTATAGAAGTTTATACATGGCTCAAAAAACCCTTTACGATTTAAAGTAGGAATAAGCAGGAAATGCCTTAATTCGCCATCATTTTAAAAAATGCACATAAAAATTGAAATTTAAGGACATATTCAGGTTTGCCAATAACGCAATCTCGGACTTTGCAGACATCAAAATGTTCAGGCGTTTCTCCTGATTTTATCGCACGACAAACGCATGAATTAACAAAAAGTGACTAAAAGTGAAAAAAGTGTTAAAATATCCCCCAGTTAAAATATCCCCCAGTTAAAATATCCCCCAAAGGAGGTAAGCAAATATGGAAAGAATACTGGAATATTTGGATTTTGCGATAGACGTAAGACAAACAGGGAAAGTAAAACA
>WRKF01000035.1 GCA_009778165.1 Defluviitaleaceae bacterium | reverse complement strand
CCCGCCACAACAACAATAAAAAGCCCGGGGACAACAAACAAAACTTTGTTTATCGGCTTGCTTATCAGTCTATTTATCAGCTTATTTATTGGTTTAGCGGGTTCTGTGCCGATCGGCGGCGGGTCGGCAGCCATGTTATTAGCCATGTTATTTGCTAAATTACCGGTTTTGGCAGCTCCACATGCACCACAAAATTTAGCACTTTTGGCGATTTTTTCGCCACATTTTGAACAGAACATTTTAAATTACTCCTTTTTTTGAATATAGCAGTCATTATAGCAGTTTGCGAGGTATTTATTATATCAAAAAAAAGAAAAAAAACAATAGTTATTTTCTACAAAATAATCATTGTTTTTTTGTGGTTTTATATGCAGAATCATGGTTTTAATCTTAACCTCTTTGATCTTAATCCATAAATTTTGAGCACAAGTCTGCCAACTTTTTTGCTATAAACCTATCAATCGTCATCCCCACTTTCATTTTCGTTAACAGGAGCTAATTTTATATTGCCAAAAGATTTTGAGGCAGATATAACAAGTAAACCAACTACAAAAACAAAAACAATACCTATTGTTAACGCTATCATCCCGTACCCTGCTAACAGTGTGCCTATCAACACACCCAAAGGAGATGCTAATAATACTATAGCACTTACAATACCCAGTATTCTTCCTCTTTTATCGTCGTCTAATGACGTAACAAAATGGTCGTAATATGGCTGTGTCAATGTGTCAAAAAAGCCATAAGCAATAAAAATGCCGACTACCGCAACAGGCATTGTATAAACAAAAGGAAGCACAGCGAACGTTAAAGCACTCCCAGCAAGCCCTATTTTTGTAAGGCGAGAAACTAAATGCCCATATTTAGTAATTAACCCTGCCGCAAATATTTCTCCAATATCATTCCCGGACCCCATAATAACAACAAAAATAAGCGTCGCATCTGTGATAGTCATAAGATGTAGCGGCAACATTAGAGGAATAAACGCATAATCAAGATTTAAGAAAAACAAAATAACGATATATAACACAATGCGTTTGTCGTTAAATACATTTAATTTCGCAAAATTCCAGCTTTCACGAACAGAATGTTTTAATTTAGAAAGTGGATTGCCAACTTTTTCTGTAGGCTTTTTATATTCCACATCGCTTTCGGGTAAAAGTATTAAATATAAGATAGTAGCTATGCTTAGCGTAGCGGCAATTATTATAATAACAGTGGTTTGATCAAGCACAAGTATAAAAACTGCGGCTATTAGCCTGTTAATAATGTAAACCACATTGTTTGTGATAAGACCAATTGCGTTTAATCGTATATATTCATTTTTTTCAAATTTTTCTGCCAAAAGTGCAGTCAAACTGCTACCGTGTATGCTTATAAAAAAATCGATTGCAAGATAGGCGATAACAGCTACTAGCAACATATAATCTACAAGTAACCACCCAAATGTTAAAATAGTACAAATAAAAAGGGTTACTACTATAGTTTTCTTTTTCGGAAATCTGTCAACTATGTACCCTTCGATTAAAGCATAAAAAGCTGTTAAAATATATGAAGTTGCAATAATGAGGGCTACCCCGCCTATATTACCATCTTCCCCCACCACTGTCCACAATATATTTAAGTTAAACCAATGGAAAGCAAGTGAAACGAGTAAGCCAACAAAAATTGATGTTAACATTAATTTGTTTTTCATTAGTTTGTTTCCCATTATTTTACCCCCTCTAAGAAATATTGTAAATTACTTTTTTGTAACTCGCATTGAGAATAGGAAATGCCCTTGTTTTCAATGAAAGTTTGGTCAGCTCGGCAACCACCACCACATATGTACTTGATATCGCAGGTTTTACACAAGTCCAAGCAATCAACCAAGTCGTTTTGTAAAGTTTTTTTTCTAAAATCCTTAATTTGCTTTTGCCAATCATCGTGTAAAAGGTTGCCTATTAGCTTTCCATTATCATCTAGCATTTTAAGACACGGAAAAACATCTGCATCTGGTGTTATTGTAAAAGTAGTTATACCGGCACCGCAATGAGTAATAGGAAATCCTGTTTCAGAAAACATCATTTGTTCAGACTCTTTTACACAGTCAAGAGCATCAACTGCAGTATACCCCTTCTCCATCACATAGTTGCGAAGCTCACGCAAATCTTCCTTTTTGGGTCGCAAAGACAAATCTGCTTTTTTCACAACAAAGAAACCATATCTTATGTCACGTTCTTCGAAAAAATCAATGAAATTACGTGCATTAAGCAAATTCTCAGATGTTAGAGTATTCATAACGGAAAAATTAGCTCCCAATTCCTCTAGTTTTTCTATTTTGTTCATAACTTTTAAGAAACTACCAACACCTCTAGTTGGCGCATTAGTTTCCTCATTATGCCCATCTAAGGAAATTTGCGCATAAATATCGTGTTCTTCTATCAACTTATAAACACTTTCGTTTTCAATGGTGCCATTAGTTATAATAGAGATATCTTTCAACCCTTCATCAAGTAATCCCTCAATAATATCACTCAAGTGCGGATGGTTAAAAGGTTCTCCACCTATCAAAACGACTTCTTGTACATTGAGTTCTACCAATCTTTTTGCAATTATTTTATTATCCTCAAGAGAAATGGACGAACCATTTTTTGGAGCATAGCAATAAGGGCAAAGCAAAGAACACCGATAAGTAATATTATAATAAACGGTTTTAAAAAAATCAATAGAATTTATGTATTCGTTATACTTGTCATATGAGTCAAAAACCTTGCTCTTGCCTTTCATTTCTTTTATTGCTAGGGTTTCACAAGAATTAACCGCATAATTTCTATCAAACACATCCATTACCACATAATTGCCGTCTTTCCTTTTCTTATTAATCATAATTTATACACCACTCCTTTATAGGGATATCAAATAAAGTTATTTTAAAAACTATAGTGCCATTTTTACTATTTGTATTTCAAAACTGTACTTCACACATAAACCTCTACGAAACTATACAGCTCTTTGTCGTTTCATAGAGGTTTATGTAATCGGTTTGAAGCCTTCTACTTAGGTTATCACCCGGCTTGCATTTGCTTTTCTTCTCTGAATTGCATCCAAAAGGTGTTATCATGCTAAGTTTCTCCTTTCTTAACTGTACACTATCCTAAGTCCTAGTTCAAACTTAGAAACCAACTTTCACATTGTACATCCATTCTCCGAAAATGTCAAATCCAAAAATCCACTCAGCAATATATCGTGGTATAATAATGCACAAATAATATAAGTATTATTGTGTATTATTATACATTATTTTCATGAAAGTAACTTTGTAAGAAACAATATATGGTAATATGTATAGTTGTGAATGCGTTTTATTGTTAATATATTGGTGAAAGTCACAAAATTAAAATTTTTATTTTTTTAAATCGGAACCGAAACGGCGGCTTGCCTGGCAAACCAATAATAGTCTCGCCTAGTTGCAGATTACTAATATCCTAGCCTTCAATCTGTTTTCAGTAATTTATTTCCCATTATTTTATCTCCTTTCACGTGATTAGGACACGACCCTAATTTAATATCTTGAACTAGTGCTAATGCATGCTAAATCTTCTCTTGTAAGACTAAGATTGTTGTGAGTATTAATGCTTTCAAAAGTGTTTGCATACGCATTGTATCTATAAGCTGCTTGCACTTGATTAGTTAACACAAAAAGAGTATCGGAACCAGGGTTTCCCCATATTCTTCCGGCTATATCATTATAGCTAATAATGCTGTTACGGCTCACTGTCCCATTTCGATGTTCACGTGTGTGCCTTAAACGTGCAAATCGTGTATCAGTATGAATATCTTGGTTTCCTCTTAAAAATGGATAGTTACTTATTAAAAATACTATCATATCATCTCCCGCATTTATATACTAAATACCCTTGAAAAAGCTCCTTATGTATGATATACTATTCTTATGGCATATCCAACAAAATTTAGAGAGCGTGTATTAGAATTCATAGC
>WRKF01000034.1 GCA_009778165.1 Defluviitaleaceae bacterium | reverse complement strand
ACGGTGCAGTTGTTTTTGTGCGAGATTTTTTCGCCGTCCGTTTCTAAATTTTTCATGGGACAAATGTTTACGCACAGTCCGCAAGCGTTGCAATCTGTGTCAATTTGAACGCCGTTTTTGGCTTTGTGTTCCATAGTTCCCTCGGCGGCGTGGGCGTTTTTGCTGTCGCCTTGCCAGGATTTGCCCTGTATTTTCCCCAAAATCCGTGAAACGCTTGAAAATCCACGTTTTTTTACAACTGCCAATTACCATCCCAAACAAACCCCCTTTACAAACCATTCCCTCACCAAAAAAATATTTTTCTAACCCCCTTGACAAATCCAACCGAATCAACTATAATATAATTATATAACAAGCACACATCTAACGACACACAAAAACCCCCGACTTTATGCCGTTTTTCAAAAATACCGCCCAAAACCGCCCACAAAGTGGCTCGTGGGCGTTGAAAAAGAGAAGGATTTAGTGGGTATTATCCTAAGCAGTAGTTTCAGCAAGCCGATTTACTAGCAAATAACATCGCAAATAAAGGTGTTGATAATAAGCGACGAGTTGGCGGAAGAGGCTTTGAGGAAGACTTGTAGGCAGCGACAGAAATCGTTAGAACTTAAGGCATTCCGTTCGAAGAATTAACGGAATTGTTGCCATTACCAATATTGTTAAAAATAAGCAATATTTAACTAAAATTAAAATAATTCGTCTTTTGCAAAAAAAATTTCAAAAAGTATTGACAAAATAAATATAACCTGTCATACTGAATATAGTTCCAACAAGCGAAAAATTGTATATAAGTATTTGCCCTAAGCACTGTTAAGCCTGTTTACAGTACAATCCCAAGAAACGATGGCGATTAGAGATAGGCAAATTAGCCCAATAGTGGGTTTACAACTAATTAAAATGGATTGTTCTGTGGCCAATCAAAATTTCCAACGATATGTTGCCAGCAGACGAATGAAAGAGGGAGAGTTTATGATGTTTATTGTAGATAGAGTAATTACCTTAACGGATGTGTTTCTAAGTGCTAAAATTAAAACGCACATAGATAGCACAAAATTTGACGTGCTTAAAAATCGCCTCAAAGAGGATATGCAAAAATTATTCTTGGAAGAGTACGGTACAGGAGTTGAGCAGATATTTTTTGGCGATCTTGATGATTTTTTTGTAAGGTACAATGTTGTTGACAAATTTATTGCTAAAAGTTGTGATGTTACCATAGAAGAAGTGAAATCTTCGACAGAATATTTTATTGATAAATTCTTTGAAGATTATCCAAATTATAAAACGAATCACAAAAATGACATTATAAATGCTATTAAATTTATAGATAAATGTATTTTTGAAACTCTTAATAAAACCGAAAACCATGATTTCAGAGTTGCCATAAATAAAATTTTACAAAATCTTAGTCCTAAATTAAATAGAATTGAAAACAATCTTATTGAAATCAAAAATGATGTTAAAAAATTGCAGGATTCCATTGGCGATACTGAAAATTATTCCCAATCAAAACTTACTATGTCCGAAGACTACACTGCCATGTATGAAAGTTATGTTGAGATGAAATTTGAGAAACAAATTATTGGCTCAGAAATTACTGAAATGCTATTAAAATCTTTGAAAACTGAAAAAGTCGTTTTAATCTTAGGTCATTATGGCATCGGAAAAACTACTTTATCGTTTATGATAGCAGAAGATTTCAAAAAATCTAATCCTAGTTATAAATTAGGTTATTTAGAGAGTTCTGAAAGTTTGACGACCGCCGAAATATCAGATTTGTTAGATTCAATCAAAAAATCAAGAAATCAATCCGAAATAATAATCTTTGATGATTTTCTTGGAAAAACTAACTTAAACGATACTACGAATTATCTTGATAGAATTTTGGATTTTATAAAAATGGTAAAAAATATGAAGACCAAAAAAGTAATTTTGACTTCTAGGCTAAGTATCTTCAATGATGCCAAGACAATCAATCCCATTTTTGATGAAATTTTTCTTAATTCAGTTGACTACAACTTGGAAAATAAATATACACCCATTGATAAAATAAATATCATTAAATTTTATTTTATCAAAAACGATTTAATAGAAAACAACTTAAAATTTGTGGAATTTTCAAACGATAAAGTTGCTCTATCTTCAATAATAAATCATGCCAATTTTACTCCTCTTATTATAGAGAGAGCCGTCAATAAATGTACCTTGTCCCAAAACAAAGATGTTCCATATTTTAGGATAATTCGAGAATCATTAGAGAATCCTAAATCTATTTGGGCAGAAGAATTTAATGCACTAAATGAAAATGCTAAAAATTATTTGTTTATACTTTGTTCTTTGTCCGATACATTTGTAGATAAGGAAACTGTGAAAAAATGCTACGAAAAATTTATGAAGACTAATAGTGAATTAAACGAAGATTCCCAAGAAACTTTGGAACGCATTGATGCACTGATTATTACTTCGGGTGAAAGTATAAGATTCAAACATCATTCGATTTCTGAATATTTATTCAAAAAAATATCTAAAATTAGAGAAAAAATAATTGCTAATGCAGAATACATAGAACAAATAGAGCGGTTAGATCAAACTCTAATTAAAGAATTGCTATTGCAACCTAATAAATTTTTCGAATTCAAAATTTTACCAATACGTTTTGCTAATTCGGATTTACCAATGCCAAACTCTATTGCTGTGCCATATTTGAAATATATTGTAAAATATGCCATTAAAGACAAAAAATTGGAATCAACCATCGCCGCAACTATTACTCATACTCGAGAATATGGATTTCCAGTAAATTCTGCTTCAACGGATGATATAATTGATATTTTATATATGAAATTCTATGATATTGATTTATTGAGTAATTCGGATAATGTAGAATCTCTATATAGACACGTCAGCTATGAAAATCTATCTAAATTATTAGAATTGACCTATTATAAAGATGCGAAAGGATATAATTTCAAAAAAATGGAATCTTCGGCGAAAGAGCAAATTTTAGATCGATGTTCTGATTTTGTTGCTGGAGAAGTATATGAGCAAATAGAATCTGTTTTTTTCGGATATTTATCGGATTATGAAAATTTAGAAGAATACGAAATTGATGATGTTATACAAGAAATTTTATTCGATATTGAATCTGATTTGGAAATAAAAGATTTTGCTGTTGCACGTATATCTGAATATCTTGAAGAAAACCATATATATAATTTTGATGCAAATGAGATAGATTATGATTTTCACGCTTATTCAGATTTTATCATGGATAATCTTTTGGAGTACTTTCAGAAATACTATTGATAACAACTGATTCGATCTCCTCGTTCTTGAAAAGATAGAGTTTTTCCGTTATCATGCATTATTCTACAAGAGAAAAATCGTTATGGTCAACGATAAATTTTGACTACTATTATTCCCAAAAAGTTTGTATTTGCTAACTTTTCTTGTGGTTTCCAAAAAAGATGAAATCGTCTCTAGTGGGCGGTTTATAGGCTTTCATTATCCAACAAGTAGCTTTTCGCAAGCATACGCTACGTGTCTTTAGCCTTCCACAATTCCACAGCTAAGCAATAAAATTCACCAATCTCATGAAATTTGCAGTCTTTTCATATATATCGTTCAATATTTTCGGTGGTATATTTGGCGTTGAAAGTGAATTGCTGACCGCTGGTATTTATTATATAAAGGCGATTGAGATTTGTTAAGAAGTTTAGGAAAACATAAAAATTTTTATTGACTTGACAAAATTTATTTTCCTTGATATAATGGTATATGTTGGAAGAATAACAGCGGAGGGCATTTCATGAGAAAAATTGACGAAAAATCGGTAAAATTGGGCGATATTGTGGATTTTGGCGGATATGCTTGGCGAGTTTTGGATATTCAAGACGGACAAGTCTTGTTGTTAAGCGATTTGGTATTGGAAAATCGTCCATATAATGAGAAATATG
>WRKF01000033.1 GCA_009778165.1 Defluviitaleaceae bacterium | reverse complement strand
CGGGGTGTGGGCTGGTCGCAACCTACGGTTGCTGCTCGCCCATGCATCCCGGGGCAGTGCCCCACGGTTTTCTCGTTTCACACCATACCGGTTAGAGAGTATATTTCCATTGGCTCGCTCTTCCCTTTTAGCTTCATCGGTTCCAACCGTTCTGCATGTATACGCCCTTCCAGTATATTGTAAACTTCTTGGCTAATAAGCACCTGTGAGCGTTGTGCGTTACTTTCCAACCTTGCGGCAGTGTTTACCGGATCCCCTATCGCTGTAAAATCCTTTCTAAAACTTGGACCCAGGTTTCCAACAACAGCTTCCCCGCAATGCACGCCAATCCCAAAGCCTATGTCAACCCCAAACTGCTCTTTTAGCTCTTTGTTTAGGGCATCTCCTGCTTCTTTCATGTCCCAAGCACTTTTTACCGCTTTGTAAACATAGTCTTCTTGCTCCACAAAACCGTTAAAAAGTGCCATTGTAGAATCGCCTATAAATTTATCTACACTGCCATTGTTGTTAAAAACAGAGGTGCTTGTGAGTTGAAGATATTCATTTAATATTTGCACTATTCGCTCCGGATTGTCTTGCAAACTTTCGGAAAGGGGGGTAAAACCGCGCACATCTGCAAACAGAACGGCAATATGGCGTTTTTGACCAATTTCATCACCGCTTCTGCCCTCCTCTACCAATATGTCAGCAAGGCTAGCATCCACATATTTTTTGAACACATTACGCATACGGTTTTTTTCCGTCGCTTCTATAATGTATCTATAAATTATGTTATAAAGCAAAGGTATGGCAAGAGCAATCTGTGGGCTTAACACTTGCAATACAATCCCTTGCCCATAAAAATTTATGGCGAAAAACCAATAACCTATCCCAAGCCCAATAATGAGAGGGGTAGCAAAACGCATACTCAAAAACTCCCCGGCAAGCATTGCAAATACAATAAAAGCAAATATAATAGCAATTTTCACAAAATCGCTTGCATGTTGTTTATAGTTGCCGTCCAAAAGCATTTGCAACACATTGGCGTGGATTTCCACACCATACATAATACCGGAAGCCACAATATGATGATCCATCATTCCCAAGGCATACGGTCCAATAAGTATAATTGCACCATCGTACCAGTCGGGGTCAAAAAACGGGTCAAAAATATCCACAAAAGACATTTCAAAAAAATCCCCAGGCAACCCCTGATCGCCAGGCAGCCCCGTAAAATGTATAAAAACCTCCGGGTTAGCGTGGGTAAAATCACTCAACCCCTGCCCCGTATACATAGCCGCAATAGCCACAGAAAAGGAATAATATATATTTTCCCCAAACTCAATATGGGTCAGCGCATTTCTTATTATACCATCAGGGTCTATAATGCCGTTTACTATACCATGCTCCACATGGGGCAACAAGGCATCAAAAGGAAGGTTCATGCCAATGGGTACGGGGCTAAGGGCGGTACCCTCCACCCCCATAATAACGCTAGAAGCCAATACAACATTATCTGCATTTTGAACAGCCAGTGCCAATGCCGCATCGTTTTCATCGTAGGCAGCTTCAGAATACAAAATATCAATTGCAATAACTGCGGGCTGCCCATAGCCGCTGTTTAATATCTCTATCGCTTGTGCCATAAGGTAACGTGACCAAAGATGGAAAGGACCAAATTCCGCAAGCGTAGCCTCGTCTATCCCTACTATAAATATATTGTGGTGCAACACTCCCGGCTGCTGAAAAGCAGAGTCTTGCATTTGCAGCTCCAACCCCCAAAACGGGTCCGCCCAAAACAATACCAAAAGAGCCAAAGTTACTATCGGGGTTACAATCAGTTTCTTTATTTGTCTATTTTTCATAATTATATTATACCTTTCTATACTGCGGAAGGGAAAGTGCTATGGGGCTAATCTTCCCAAACCCTGCTTTCAATAAAAAGCTCTACCAATTCACGGTCCAGCTTGCCATTTTCAGCCATACCTTTCAAAATCGAAAATGCTTCCTGTGTGGAAACGGGCTTTTTATAAGGTCTGTCACTAGCTATTAGAGCATCAAAGATGTCTGCGATTGTTATCATTCTTGTTTCCGGAGTTATATCTTTTGCCGTCAGCTTGTTGGGGTATCCCGTGCCGTCCAAAAACTCGTGGTGATCCCTTGCCCATTTGGGTACATTACTAAAATATTTCCATACCGTTATTTTTTCCAACAGATGAGCAGTATGCACAACATGATCTTCCATAATGGCACGTTCGCTTGGCGTTAGTGTGCCATAATGCACTTTTAATGCTTCTATATCGTAATCGGTAAGTATCGGCTCTATCTTACCTTCCCTGTTTACAAACTCTAAGCTGCGAAGAGCCTCCGCTTGAATATCATGGCTGTCATCCAAAGATGAGGCTTTGTTTAAAGTCAGTATCGTATCTACTGCTTGTTGATGCTTGCTTACTTGTACATCGTACTCTTTTTTATCGATTTCCCCCTTCATATATTCTTTTTCCAACTGCAAAAACTTAATATCGAATTTATAGAGAATGTCGGTCAAACTATCCCCCAACCGTGAAGATTTGTCCATTATATCGAGCGGGGTAATTATTTTGCCTATATCATGCAAAAGGGATGCCATCGTTATCGCTTCCATCCGATGACTTTCGGCAAAACTGAGTATATGCCCATGCGGAAAACGTTTTGTCAGAAACTGTGCAAAATTTTCGACATACCGCGCCACATTTTGTGTGTGTATGTTGTTGTAGCTTGAGCGTTCGTCTATTGCCTCAACCACAACTGCCACGATGCTTTTAAAAAGCTCCATAATCTCGTCAAAATAGACTTGGTTCGCAAGAACATTTGCAGCAATCTTGCTAACAGATGGTATAATCGGTGGTTTAAAAATATCTCCATAAGATATAATCTTGTTTGTTTTGGGATCTGTTGCATTTATTAGCTGGATAACACCAACAATATCCGGAGGTTTGGACCATTCTGTAACAAGGGGTAGTGCAGCCATGGATCGGGTTCTGTATCCCGTCATTTTGTCGTACTGCTTTGGCCCATCAAAATTAAACCGTTTATCTTCGTACACATCGTCTATAACTACAATTTCGTTTTTTATTGCTACATAAGCACTTATGTTTTTTATGTTGTTTTCGTCTATCTCTATTGGAGGCAGATCAATATCTCCCTGCCTAAAAACCCCCAAAGAAACATTACGCATTATACTAAAGTGTAGCTTGCCGTCTTTTAATGTATACAAAGTTCCTGCATCGCTATGGGTTATTTCCATCATTTTTGTTAAAATAACAGAAAGAAGCGTTATATTATCTACACTCTTAAAAAAAGAAAGTATCAATTCAAAAACTTGCTCTATCTCACTATCTTTATGCATCATTTTAATTTTCCCTATCAGGCTCAATGAGCTTATATCAATTTAAAAACCATAAAAAAACTATGCTGTTTTCTCCTTGAGTTTAAGGTTTAAAAAACCATTACAATTATAGCAAATAAAAGTTAAAAAGGCAACGTGCGTTAATTTTTCTATATTTTACATTTCCCTCTTGTTTTGTCCTTGTTGTTCGTTGTATAATATTTTTATCATTCCAATATCGCAATATCGACACAAAAATTTTTTCCCCACCCACACATCGCTTCAGCCATAAAGTAACACATAAAGAGTTTCAAAGTTCGCATTAGAACGGCTCTAATTTTGTTTCGGAAAGCCCTCATAGCACCGTTTTCCCCTTCCCTACCCACGTTTTCCCCCTCAAAAATCCACTCCAAAATTCGTAAGTTTTTATCGAAAAAATTGTTGCAAAAAAGTTGCCGGATTTTTTTATTTGTCGCAAATACAAACAAATTTGAATTAGGAACAAATTATAATTGTGCAATATACACAAAAATATGTTGATAACAAACAATAATTTTATACAAAAATACTATTGTTTTTTTTTTTTTTTTTTTT
>WRKF01000032.1 GCA_009778165.1 Defluviitaleaceae bacterium | reverse complement strand
TCCTTCACGCGGCGTTGCTGCATCAGGCTTGCGCCCATTGTGCAATATTCCCTACTGCTGCCTCCCGTAGGAGTTTGGGCCGTGTCTCAGTCCCAATGTGGCCGATCACCCTCTCAGGTCGGCTACTGATCGAAGCCTTGGTGTGCCGTTACCACACCAACTAGCTAATCAGGCGCAGGCCCATCCTCTGCCGATAAATCTTTTCTTGCTGCACCATGCGGTACTACAAGCTTATTCGGTATTAACATAAGTTTCCCTATGGTATCCCAAAGCGAAGGGTAGGTTGCCTACGTGTTACTCACCCGTCTGCCGCTAAGTTACAAGAGTGCAAGCACTCTCGCAACCCCGCTCGACTTGCATGTATTAGGCACGCCGCCAGCGTTCATCCTGAGCCAGGATCAAACTCTCTAGTAAAATTTCATAGACTTCCTTCAAAACCCGAAAGCCTAATGAGTGTTTAATCAGGTCAAGTAACTGACTTGGTTTTTTGTTACTCTAATGGTTTTAATTCTTTTTGTTTCCTTTTCGTAATTATTCAGTTTTCAAGGTTCGCCTTCGTGCCTGTTTCCATTGTTTTGTTTCTGCACGGAGTTTTCTTGCTATTTTTTCTTATTACCATTTTGTTACTAATCTGTTTCTATTTCGTTGTGTCCTTTAGCGACCAACTTCATAATTATACTATGGATTTTTGCGTATGTCAACGGCGATTTCAGGAATTATTTCACTATATTTTCGCTAAAATCTTTTTTTAGATAAAATATACCCACTTTTATTTCAATTATCCACGAATACCAACAAGTTTTGAATTGTATCGGCATTTTTCTAAGTTTTTTGCCTTTCATCCATGATTTTTGAAATTTTTTTTAAAAAAAATCAAAAAAATTTTAAAAAAAGTCAAAAAAAGATTTCTTTCTATCCCCTCGCCTAGCCTATAGAGCCATTTATAGCATTTATAGCTACACATCGCTACACATCGAGTCACTCATAGAGTCTTCGTTAGTTCGCATTAGGATAAAAATTAGAATAAAAAAAGGAAAAACCGAAATGAGCCTGCATTCCTAATTTTTCCTTTTTCACGATATTATATTCACGATACTATAATTGTTTAACTTTCTAATCTCCGTAACAAAAACAACTAATAGAGAAGAAATGTTTCAAATTACAAATCACAAGCACCATATAAACCAAAGCCTCGACTTCCAGCGTGTATCAAACATGTCTAAAAAACCACTCCGTGTCCCTTGACGCAAACCACTGCGTTGCAATTGATCTTCAAGCTGATTACCATAAAAAACAGCAACATGTGGCAATACTTCTGTTGTAAAGTCTATGCTTTGAAAAGCCTCTCTGCTCTCAAAGAACACAGTGTCAGTCACAAAAAGAATCTCAGCATTGCCTTGATTATCTACTGCAACTTCAACATGAGTAACCGCAAACAAATCGTCCAAGATAAGCCCTTCTATGTTCGCATCTAACGAAACAGAGCTTACAGTTCCATCAGCCATAAAAACGTCTACCACTTCAGCAAAAGCAGTAACATTCACGAAAGCGAAAGAAAACAAAAACAAAAACACACTAGTTATAAGAACTTTCATACCTACCTCCTTTATTTCAAATAGAGTAGCATTACACAATTAAAAAACACATACAAAAATTTTAGGCTTCAAAAACTTTGCACAGACTCCATAGCTTCGGTGGTATGTTTTAGCCCCGGACATTTTCGGCACAAGTTCTCTCGACTAGTCAGATATCTGCTCCTAACCGCAACTTGTCGCATCCTTCATCGGCTCCCGGTACCTAGGTATCCACCCTTTGCTCTTATTACTTTGGTTTATCTCGGCTTTTTTGGTGAAATCGAAACGTTTTGCAACATTTCAGAAAAAGACCTTTTTAATTATCTTTTTCTCTTCTTCTCTATTCAGTTGTCAATGTGCAATGAGGTTTTCTTGCTGTTTTTTCTTATTACTAATCTGTTTCTGTTTTGTTGTGTCCTTTAGCGACCAACCTCATAATTACACTACGTAATCTGATTATACTATGGGTTTCCGCGAACGTCAAAGGCGATTTCAGCAATTATTTCACTGTATTTTCCGTAAAATCATTTTTTACCGAAAATATTTGCGGCTTTATTTCAATCATCCACAAATAGCAACAATTTTTGTATTTTATCGCAACTTTTCTAAGTTTTTTGCGTTTCATCCATGATTTTTGAAAATTTTTTTCAAAAAAAAATCAAAAAAATTTTCAAAAAAGTCAAAAAAAGATTTCTTTCTCTCACCCCACCTAGCCTACAGAGCCATTCATAGCATTTATAGCTACACATCAAGTCACTCATAGAGTCTTCCAAGAGTTCGCATTATAACGAAAAAATATAAATCCAATAGTTTTTTAGCTTTTTTAGCCAAAATTCTAAACTCAAACCATTTTTCTCAAAAACAAACCTTCTGAAGATGAAAGTTGTTCCAACAAGTCAAAATCAACTTTTTCTTGAAAACCAAATATACTCAATATAAGATAATCATCTTCATTTTTCACAATTAGCGAATGTATACTAGGAAAGTATAGATACAATATGACTTTGCTGTTAGACAAAGCATAACTACATAACTTCACAACTTCTTCTACAGGAAGACAATTTATATCTTTCATAAATGAACTCTCTAAATTATCCAATGAATCATCCGAAGAAAAATGCGTAGATTTACATAGATAAATCTTACATTCATAATAGCACATTAGCTTCAAAAATATCTCAATATGTTTAATTCGGATACTTTCTAGTGTAGAGTGGGTTAAAAAATAGTCCTCCACCTTAAAGTAACCACTATACAAAGAACGCTTGGGAAGTATATCTATTAGATAGGACGGTTCTTTTTCCGAGATTTCATTTTCAAGGAACTCGAAAAAATTGTCTTGATTGTTCATAGTTTCCTTTCTTCCCTTAGTTTCTCAGCACATTTCCAAAGTCACCTTTAGAAATAAAAACACCGTCAAGATACAAGCCATCATCAACTATAACTAACGAAACATCATAAACATCATCGCTAATTTAAATTAATTTGAACATCTTTAAATGCTTCTTTGTAATATCTCAAGGGTGCATCAATATATGCATCCCCTAAGAAAGAACAAAGCTGTGTGTATGTTTCAAATTCATTCAAACCCAATTGTACACAAAGAAATGTTTCAATATAGAGAATATTGAGTAAATAGTCCTTGTTAGACATGTTACTAGTTAAAACGATTCTGTTTAAGTTCTTAAACACAAACAACGGATTTCTCCCATGTTTAACAAGAGTAGAGGCAAGTTCTAAAAACTTTTCATCAGGAAATCCTAAAAAAGAATCAAGCCCTTCAACAACTCCATAAATCCTTATGTTTTTTACTATCAACATTAGCTTTGTATCAATTATTGTTTTTATCTGTTCCTTTTCATCTGGTGTAGTGTCTCTAATTTTTGACCAGTTTATATGTTCAAAATTCAACAACTCTTCAAAAAACATCATTACTACCCAAAACGAAAACTTTCGCAATAAATTTCATAATAACACCTTTCCGATTATCACATATTCTGTCTACAACTGTCATACGATTCTTCACTCCTTTATCTTTACTAAAATTTGAAAAACTGGTGCGGTAATTATAACACTATTCATTAAGTTTAACAAGTAGCAACACAGCAACGCACGGAAATTTAGTTTTATCAAGACAAAAGATAAGTATATGTGGTATACTATAAGCATGATAAAAATAACAGAAAATTTGGAGCAATATTTTGAAGAAGTAGAGACCATAGAGGATTATCATGGATATTTTTACAGTT
>WRKF01000031.1 GCA_009778165.1 Defluviitaleaceae bacterium | reverse complement strand
ACGCACAAAAAACAATGCGATAAAATTTCTTAACCCCAACCCAAAATTTTTTGACAACAAAAGCATATTGCTAGGAATGGACGAAGCAGTTAAAAAGGCACAAGAATTTAAGCACAAAAATATCACCATCTACGGCGATTATGACGTGGATGGGGTGATGAGCACGGTTATTTTGCACAAGGGATTATCTCCATTTTTCAACAAAATAGACCATTATATACCACATAGAGAGGCGGAGGGTTGGCGTTCTGACAGATAGCATCCACGGATTTAAAAGACGTTTGCTATATCTTATTGAACCGGAATAGGTTTTTTTATGAACCCGCCGTTACATTTTCATAGATAGCTAGCAATTCTAGCTTGATTGAATCAAAATCTTGGTTCAAATCAACAGTTTGAACATAGAAGTGGTTTCCGGCAATGGTATATGAATTTTCAAGTCCTATGTCTACTTTTGGATATAAAAGCATACCTCTAACCTCTTTGTCTGCTGTTTGTGCAGCTTCGTTTTTGACATAGGCAAAAATTTGATATAGGTGATTAGATCTAATCGTTAGTTTGTTGTTTTCGTTGCTTTGTAATGTTTTTGAATAAAATTTTGTATCTATAATCAATTTAAGACCGCCATCTAATATAACGGTGTCCAATATCATTCCCGGCAACATGCCATCAGCGTTGTTGGCATTCCACTTTATCGGTTGTTGGAACGATACCTTGCAAGACTCTAAATGCTTTTTGTAGAACGCATAAATAAAACGCTCAAATAATGATGGAAGGAATTTCTCTTCGAGGGTTCTAAAATCCCTATCGCCCTTGTTTTGGCCGGGAATTGCTTCTTCACAGATGAGAGCTGCAAAGTATAGCGGGGTATCATAATGAGCGTTGTTTCTGTTTCGGTTGAATGCACGCAACACATCCCATTTTATAGAACTGATGCTGATTGTGTCGATTTCGCCAAAATACATTAAAGTCGCACAAACATCTCTCTTGATGTTCCCCTGCAAAGGTTTATTTTTTAAATACAAAAGTGTAGCCTTTAGGACTTGGTTGAAATAAATGTTACTGCTAAACTCGTCAAAATCACAGACCGCCCTTGCGTTTTGGAATGACAATTTTCGGATTGAGTTACCAATATTAATTTTTCCGCGGAGAGTGGCTATTTCGTCGCTCTGCTCAACATAGCTTTTCAGAAACCCTCGTTTAATCAGCATTTGCGTTGCACACAAAAGCAAGGCCGTCAATAAGTCGTAAATATTTTCACAATCATCACGATTAAGCCGCTCATATTGTTTTGATTTTAACTCTTTAAAAGCATATACGAGCATATGGTATACATTTTTGATGGGTATGGAAATCATAATTCCTCCAATAATTCCAGCACTTCCCTGCGTTTTTCGGCATTATCAAAAAAATACTCTCGGAGTAGCTCCTTAATCTCATATTTGAAAATGTTTGATATATCTTCTTTTTGAAGGGGGTTGTCCGAACAAAAATAACTATGCCCTATTCTGTGGCCATCATCGAGCTCCTCCGATATTATCGAATTTAGCTCTTTCATTTTTTCAATAACTTTGTCTGCGTCGAGATAATTTTCCCTAAATTTTTCGATAAATTTCTCGTTGTCAAAGGCCGGCTCTATCTCAATGAAGCTAAACCTACGCCGCAGGGCATAGTCAATCATTGCGAGGCTGCGGTCAGCGGTATTCATCATGCCTATTATGTAAACATTTTCCGGAACGTAGAACCTTTCTCCTGAATAAGTAAGCGGCATAGCAAACTCAGCCCCTCGCTTATCACTCTCAAGCAAGAGCATCAACTCGCCCATGATTTTTGAAAGGTTGCCACGGTTAATTTCATCAATTATGAAGAAGTATTTATTGTCTGTATCAGATTTAGCTTTATCACAAAACCGATAAAATACGCCTTGCCTAATCTCAAAGCTACCACTTATGTCAGGGTTGGGTCTGAACCCCTCGATAAAATCCTCGTATGAGTAGCTTTGGTGGAATTGCACCATCTCAACTCTATTTTTATCTTTTTTGCCAATAATCGAATAGGCAAGCCGCTTGGCAAGGAAACTCTTACCAACACCGGGCGCGCCTTGTAAGATGATGTTTTTCTTTCGGTCCAGCAACGCCAACATATCGTCGTATTTTTCAGCAGTTATATAGGCTTCGGAAAGGAAATTTGCTTTGCTACATTCCGTAGCATTAGAGTAACCATAATGCACATATAAAAACGGAGAGTCCTTAGTCTCAACCGAGAATTTATTTGGGATTCGTTTTCCCACATACTTATTTTGAATCTCCTGTGGTGCGGGTTGCCCTTCAAACATCACAAGGCGAGGATGCTCCGCTTCCTTGCTCCACTCCAAATCACTGTATACAGCTTGCACAACATTGTCGAGGACGGAAATAACATACTCTATGTTTCTCACCCTATAGAAATTCATTCCCCATGATTTCCTTGTGGCTTCGTAAATATCACCGCCACGGCTGTCCAGTTTCTCCTGTGTAATTTTGATGATTACGCTGTTTTTCTCAATTTCTTTGATTTCTTCGATTTCGTCAATAGTTCCAATATCCATAAATTCCTTGTCTCCTTGAGTTGAAAATGTTGTTCAAATAACAATGGGCTGATCGCAACCTACAGTTGCTGTCGCCCATGCATCCAAAATTATAGCCATTTAACCTTAAAATGGAACATCTTTGGATTAAATGGCTATAATAATCTGTTCAAGATTTTCATTGCATTACCTTTTCGGCTATATTTCTGCCAGGCTTTTAAACAATTTTTATGTGGCAGTAGCCGCCAGGGTTTTTTTCCAAATAATTTTGATGGTATTCTTCTGCGGGGCAGTAGTTTTGCAGGGGCATTACCTCGGTTACTATTTGTTTGCTATAATTTTGCTGTTGCAACTCTATTGCTTGCTGTATTGTTTGCAAATCATCCGGGTTTGTGTAATAGATGCCCGTGCGGTATTGGGTACCAACATCTCCCGCCTGCCTGTTTAGTGTGGTTGGATCCACAACCGAAAAAAACTCTTGCAAAAGCTGTGCCAGCGTTATTTTTGTTATGTCGTACTTTAAGTATACCGCCTCTGTGTGGCCCGTTGTGCCTGTACACACTTCTTTGTACGTTGTGGGGTCGGCATCAAAACCGTTTGCATAGCCGCTTTCTGTGCTATAAACGCCCCGCACCCGTGCCATATAGGCATCTACACCCCAAAAGCACCCTCCCGCTAAATAAATTTCGCGCAGGTTTGTTTGGTCAAATTCCAACTCTTTGTTAATATTTTTTGGTAGCATATCAGCACCCTTCCTTTACGTTTATTTCTCTTTATTCCTCTTTGTTTCCAATATTTCCGTCATTTCCATCATTTCCGATTAATACTCTACCACAGAAAACACAGGGCAAAACTTTTCTAGCTCATCTCTGCCTTTTAGCCCGGAAAGTTCTATAAAAAACACAATTGCAACCACTTTTGCTCCTGCCTCTTGCACCAGTTCGCAAACGGCTTTGCAAGTGCCTCCGGTCGCTAGCAAATCGTCGGCAATAACTACCCTTTGGCCCGGCGCTAGGGCATCTTTGTGTATCTCTATGGTGTTTTTGCCGTATTCCAAATCGTATGTTTTCGAGATAGTTTGTGCGGGCAGTTTTTTTGGTTTGCGAGCGGGTATAAACCCCTTTTGCATATTTAGCGCCATAGGTACCCCAAATATAAATCCGCGGGATTCCGGCCCTATAACTGCATCGAATGTAATATCTTTCAAAAAATCGCTCATTTCGTTAATGGCT
>WRKF01000030.1 GCA_009778165.1 Defluviitaleaceae bacterium | reverse complement strand
CCCATGCTTCCACCTCATTATATAGTTATAGTTTTTTGAATTTATCGTTACATGAGGTATATCGGCTAAATTCAAAAATTTATTGACCGTCGGTTCTGAGGATTGCACCGATATAAATGATGCTATAAAAATGGTTAGCTCTAAGCAAAACCGCATTATCCATAAGTCAGTTATATAGTCCCTGCTCAATTTAGGTGAGCTGTGCAAAACACTGACAGAGCCTGAAAAAATGAGCTACCCCAACATACCTTGGAACAGGATTATAGGCTTTAGAAACCGTTCGTCACATGGGTATCATCATTTGGATTTGGATATTGTTTATGAAATTGCGACAAAGCATATTCCTGATTTGCTTGATGTTTTGGAACAGCAATCGAGGTGACACAATGACAAACTTCTCCTTCCTAAATCAATCCGCATGACCTATAGCAAACGCAGTTTAAAACCGTGGATGCAGAAGGAAGCCCATCGCTAGAGGGTATAAGGCCGTTCTGACCGATAACGTCCATGGATTGAAAAGACGTTTGCTGTGGAGCTAGAAATCCAAAGTGAACTCAAAGGACTGGAGATATTAATTAAAGGTAATACAAAATGAAGAAGAACCACAAGACAGACAAAATCTGTATAGAGAAGATTTTGGCGTATATTGGATATGTAGAGGAATGTTTCAGGCAGTACGAAATTAAAAGCCCCGAGGACTTGGAGGATCAGAAACTTGCCCAATTCGCCATAACGCAAATCATCACTAATATTTATGAACTAAAGAAAAAGTTAACAAATGAAATCTTGCTAAAATTGCCCGAATTTGATAAAATAAGATTAGCGAATGCAAGGAATATAGCAAGCCACGATTATGACAGCTTGGATTTTGAAACTATTTACAGGCTATGCAAGCTACGTATTCTTAATGAAAGCGTGAAAAACGAATTGGAGGGAACGTTAAAATCCTATGAGAACAATAACGATGAATGAAATAGCCGATATTGTTGTATCGACGGTTTCCAAATACCCCTGTATCAGCCGTATAGGGGTATTTGGCTCTTATGCCAGGGGAGATTTTGACAGCACAAGCGATATTGACATACTCTATGACTATAATTCAGATATTGATGATTTTGACGAGCAGCTTTTAGACTTTGTAGGTGATTTACTTAATGAAATATCACCTCTTAAAGCAGATTTTGTTCACTTTAAAAATATCGTGAAAAAGGATGACGATTTTAAGAGAAACACTCTTGCTGATGTCAAATGGCTGTATCAAGCATAATTTGAAAATCTATAGAAACTAAATTTCCGTGTGATTAATTTTTTTGCTTGACAATAAAATGGTTTTTATGTACAATGGATGGCTGTAGCCGAATGGGTTCAAATAACTAGAAGGAGTAAAAAAATTGGAATCAAGTATAAGCAAAAAAGCAACTCGGAGTTATCTTTTAAAATTTGCAATACCAACGATTATATCTATGCTGGTTATGAGTACATTTGGTATAGTAGATGGAATTTTTGTATCAAGGCTGATTGATCCTATTGCCCTATCGGCGGTTGGGATTGTTTTTCCTTTTATCTCCTTTGCTATGGCTATCGCCTTTATGTTCGGTGTGGGGGGAAACGCTCTTGTCGCAAAAAAAATCGGCGAGGGTCTAGTAAAACAAGCAAAAACAAATTTTACATTAATAGTTTTAGCCACGTTTGTGCTGTCTTTAATAACCAGTGCTTTTGGAATTATTTTTCCGGACAATTTGCTAAATATTTTGGGAGTAGACGATTTTGTTCGACCTATGGCACTTGACTATTTAATGCCTATGTTATATTTTATGCCTGCTATAATGTTGGGCATGGCGTTTTCGCAGTTTTTGATAACAGAGGGCAAGGCGCATTTTATTGCTATAACAAGCGTTGTGAGCGGCTTTACCAGTGCCGGATTAAACTTTGTGTTTATATATCTGCTAGACATGGGGTTAAGAGGTGCTGCTATAGCCACTAGCGTGGGTTTTACTTTGCCTGCTGTTGTTGGGCTAGTTTATTTTACGTTTAACCGATCCGGCAACCTGTATTTTGTAGTGCCAAAATTTGAGATTAGGGTGCTGGGGCGGGCATCTTTAAACGGCTCATCGGAAATGGTAACAATGCTTGCGATTAGTGTAACTACTGTAATAATGAACAATATACTGATGGATATAGAGGGTCCTGCGGCTGTAGCTGCGGCAGGTATAGCATTTGCCGGTGTTGGTATTTTTCAGGCTTTATTTATAGGGTACTCGTCAGGGGTTATTCCTATAATAAGCTACAATTACGGAAAAGGAGATAAAGATAATCTAAAACGAGTGTATATTAACAGTTTACACTTGATTGGTGTTATATCATTGTTTTCTGCCGGTTTGGCTTTTGTGTCCACAAACCTTTTAATAAGTATTTACGATGTGCCGATAGGTACACCTATTCACTATATGGCATTTATAGGCTTTAGGTTTCTTGCGGTCAGCTTTGTACTTGCGGGGTTTAACATATTTGCATCTGTGTTTTTTACTGCACTAAACAACGGTTTACTTTCCGCTGTTCTTTCTTTGTTTAGAACGCTAGTTTTTGTTGTTGCATGTTTTATGGTTTTGCCCGGGATCTTTGGGCTGTATGGTGTATGGGCAGCCATGCCGGCAGCAGAGGTCTTGGCGATTTTTATGACCGTTTTCTTTTTTAAGAAGATGAAAAAAGTTTACGGGTATGGGTGAGAATGTACCACGCCATCCAGGGTATCTTCGCTATAGAAAAGGGAAAGAGTTATGTTGTTGTTCAAAAATAAATATGATGAAATACGTTCCGGCTGGGTACTCCTTTTGGCGGGCATAGTTTTGTTCATAGCCCTAACATTAGTAGCACTTACAACCTCACTTATAACAGGCGATGGGGCTAATCTTTTTAACCAGCCGTTTGTTGACTATCCCCTAATGACTGTCTGTTTGCTGCTGCTGTTTTGGGCAATATATAAACGCCCATTAAATCAAATGGGCTTCTATGCTAATGGCTGGGTAAAACAGCTGGCAGCTGGTGGGTTGTTCGGTATTATCTTAACAACTTCTATTTTTGTTATTGCGTTATTGAGCGGGTTTGTACAGATTACTGCCGTGAACTTGGGTTACTTTACATATAGCCTGCTTTGGGTTGGTTTATTGTTGTATATAGGTGTAGGTTTTTTTGAAGAAACATTTGCACGCGGTTTTGTAATGACTGTACTAAAAACCACTCGAAATAAATGGGTAGTTGTGATTTTGTCCTCATTGATATTTGGACTTCTTCATATTGCCGCCCCAAATATAACCCCGCTTTCCTTAGCTAACATAACTTTAATAGGAATATTGCTTGTATATTTGTTCATAAAAACAGGAAGACTATGGGCATCTATAGGTTTCCATATAACATGGAATTTTGCTTTTGGCAATATTTTTGGTACTTTTACTAACTATATAGCACCTATCTCTATAATCCAAACAGAAACAATGGGACTAGAATGGTTGACAGGGGGGCATTTTGGCTTGGGCGGCGGAGCCATAGGTACAATTGTAGTATTGCTCGGTTTATTGTACGTACATTTTGGAATCGAACACAATAAAAATTTTTGGCAAATTAGTAGCGATTTGCCATTATAGCTATTCCACTTAATTCTAGCCCTTTTTAAAATAAAATTAAGTGGAATAGCTTCCTAAATTCAGCAGTTTTAGTGTGAATTTAAAGGGCTAA
>WRKF01000029.1 GCA_009778165.1 Defluviitaleaceae bacterium | reverse complement strand
ACATCTGCCGTCTTTTTGATTATAAGAACGTCCATTTTTAGGGCTTCTTTGCTTAGTTGATGTTCATCTTCAAAGGTTAGAACATCTTTATAATCATACAGTTCTAATTGGAGAGCGGCATAAAAAGCATCATGCCAATAGATTTTATCTTGCTTGCTGTTGTCTTGCGAAATGTCTTTATCTATAATGCCACCTGCAAATCTGACTAAGTTAATTTTAGCAGAAAAAGACGATATGCACAACAATCGTCTTTTTATTCGCATGGATTTCAGCTTTGAAAAAGAGAAACGAGGGCTTATTGCTCGATTTATTGTGATGTACAAAATCTAGGTTAGTGTTGCTTATTCAATTTCTTGAACAGGCAAGTTAATGCTTATTAGTAACGAACACAACAAATCATTATATTTTGTTTAAGTTGTAAATAAAAAACGCTTGTCATTCAAATATTTGTTAAATTCGTTATTAGCTAAGTCATCTAATAATTTCGGCACCCAGTCAATAGCACCGGGCTGTGTAAGAAAAAAGTCAAAATAAGCTATATACATTGATACATAAAATGATTCTATCAGCCCCTCATAATTACTAGGCAAGGGATAGTGAAAATCATACGCAGTTAAAAATTCATATTTAATATCCATTTCTGAAGGTATAGCTACAGCAACATCCCAAAGGAAAGAACCGAACCCACAACAACCAAAATCAAGCAGATACATTTCATTGTTATGAAATAATATATTTTCATTGACAATATCTGTATGAATCATGCCCCATGTCTCATTTGTTTTTTGAAGCGAATTAAGAAAATCATAAACCTTCATAGCGGCAGTTCTAAAAATGGTTTTACTATCTTTATTAAGCATTAGCTCGGATTTTTCTAACGTTTTAAGCGATTTCATAATTGATACTTCATCGTAGGACGGTCGGCTAAAATGGTTAGGTATTGTCCATTGTGAGGATTGTTTATGCAGCTTTCCTACCATGTTACCTAATAAAATTGCGTCAGTTTTTGTGTATGCACGATTGATATGCTCTCCATCTAACCATTTTACCAATGTGCAATTTATACCATCTGTAACAGTTACAAATTCATCATTATTATTTTTATAAGGGCTAGGAACGACTACATCCGTTTCTGTTGAAAGTACATACATCCACTCCATTTCCGAGTTGATTGCGGATTTTCCCATCCATTCTTCCCCAAGGATAGGGTTAATAGATTGATGTAAACGCAAGCAATATACGGCATTTTTATTATCTACGACTTTATAAACAGCATTCCAATTTTGTCTTACAAAGTCAATGGATTTGCATTCGATTGGATAAAACTGCAATGCATTTCTAGCTATACTGTCCATACGTATGACACCTCGTAAAATATAAATTTCACTCGCCACCAATAAAGAACGTAATGGCACACAAAGTAATTATACCACACCCGACCCACCAATTTCAACCCTCAATTTTTTGTTCTTTAGAATAGGTCGGGGGGCATTTTTCATAAAGTCATCTGCCAAACATACTGGCAAGCGGATTAGAATTAACTGCGGAATGTCTTTATCCATAATGTCCCCTGCGATCTGATTAAGTTAATTTTAGCAGAAAAAGACGATAAGCGCAAGAGGCAATCGTCTTTTGTTTGTATGGCTTTCAGCTTTGAAAAAGAGGAATGAGGACTCATTGCTTGATTTATTGTGATGTGCAAAATCTAGGTTAGTATTGCTTATTTAGTTTTTGTGGACGGAAAAGATAATGCTTATTCGGTACGCATGAATGCTTTTCGGGCAAATTCACATTTTTCATGGTGATATTCCTCACCATATTCCAACTTCGATTTATCGTAGGACTTGAACAAATGCTCAAGCGTAAATCGCTTATATATCGCTCCGTCTGTTTGTAAAATCGGACATTTCGTTATATCAATGCCTGCATATTCCATAAAACCGTTATCCCCTATGATGTGAACCATGATGTTGTTTTTTATATCCTGAAATTCCCCTTCCCAATAATCAACAAGTTCATAGCCTAACGCTTCCATCATTATTATCAAGTCGTAACACAGTGTTGCACGGTCGGGACAATATAAATGGGGGACAGCAATGTCGATGTCGCCTGTCCACACCTCTTCTTCTACTTGCATGTTCAGCGCAATAGAGCCAAACAGCAGTGGAATAAATGCAAACCGTTCGTTCATTTTTTTGGCTATACGGAAAAATTCTTTTTCGTTGCTCCTCATAGAATCGCGGCGGCTCAATGCTTCTTCGCTAAACTTAACTTTTGAATAATCTTTCAATTTCCATACCTCCGATTATATAAATTAACTCGCCACCGCCACAAAAACACAGTATCGAACAAAATAATTATACCACACCCGACCCGCTAATTTCTACCATGCAGAAAAACGGTTTGTTGTTTTGTGGTTTCAGAAAAAGAGAAACGAGAGTTTATTGCTCAATTTATTGTGATGTGCAAAATCTAGGTTAGTGTTGCTTATTTAATTTTTGTGGACGGAAAATATAATGCTTATTTTCTACCCATATATAGCTGATAATTATAATCTACCTTGTGTTGATTGCCGTGTTTTATAATTGTTTCCTTTATTCCACTAAAGAGGCTGGTTCTGATGTTATCGGGCAAGTGGATATAGTCAGACATGGTTTCAAGCGAAAGAATATACTCATCCGCATTAAATGTCCTTGTAGCATCATAAAATTTCATCAATATATCCTTAAAGCCATAAACTCCTAAGTATTCAAATCTAAAAGAAGTATAAATCTCAGACGGTTTTTCAAAATCTTGTTTAGATTTTCTTGTCGGCCTTGTACTTGATGGGTAATAACTATAATAATATTTTTCATAAATCGCTTGAATTTCATCGTATAGTGCATCACCTACAGCCGCAATGGCGTTGTAGCGGAACAATGCAATCACGCCGCCCTTTTTTAACAAGCTATGTGCTTTTGGGCAACCTATTTTTGCATCTATCCAATGAAAAGCTGAAGCTGCATATATTAAGTCATAATAGTTTTCTTGTAGCGGAGCATCTTCAAACGAAGAAACCATAACGCTAAAATTTTTATGCTCATCAAATTTTCTTAAAAGAAAGTCTGCCATATTTTGTCCTATTTCAATAGCAGTTATACTATACCCTAAATCAAGGAAAGGAGCGGTCGCCTTTCCTGTACCCGCCCCTATTTCAACTGCCGTCTTGCCTGGCGATTGACCTATATATTTCAGAATATCCTCATAAAGTTCGGAAGGATATTCTGGTCGTACTCTATCATAAGTCAAGACAATATCGTCAAAATGAGTTCTTTTATCGCGTTCCCAACCAGTTTTAGTTGTAGCCATGTCGCACCTCCCTAAATATAAATCAACTCGCCACCGCCATAAAAACACAGTATCGAACAAAATAATCATACCACACCCGACCCACCAATTTCAACCCTCATTTTTTGTTCGTATAGCTTTCAACTTTGAAAAACAGAAGCGAGGGCTTATTGCTCGATTTATTGTGATGTGCAAAATCTAGTGTTGCTTATTTAATTTTTGTGGACGGAAAAGATAATGCTTATTAACGTCGGTGTATTTGAATGTGATTTATATGTTTATAGCACGCTTTCTTATCTTTTCTAAAAATGATTTC
>WRKF01000028.1 GCA_009778165.1 Defluviitaleaceae bacterium | reverse complement strand
TTTATAAAAAAATGTTATAATTATATATCGCAATTATGGGGTCAAGGGGCCTTTGGCCCCTTGCGGGGGTTTGGGGGCGGTGTCCCCCGGGGTTTTTAAATTATGGGAAATGGGAAATGGGAAATAGTAATAAAAAAACGAAAGGAGTGCCGTAATTTACACTATGCTAATTAATATCATAAAAGGATTTTTTGTTGGGGTGGCTCTTATTGTGCCGGGGTTATCCGGCAGCATATTTGCAATTATTTTGGGCCTGTACGAAAAGGGTCTTTATGCCGTTGCTAATTTCACAAAAGCTCCCGTTGTTCACAGTAAATTTTTGTTACCCATCGCCATTGGCGGCGGTATTGGAGTATTGGCAGGTGCAAGGCTTGTGCTTAGCTTAACATCTCTGTTCCCTGCTTTCACGTATCTGTTTTTTTGTGGCCTTGTGATTGGTTCCGCCCCCCTGATTTTACGCAAAACACAACAATTGCCCTTCAAACCTGCATATTTGTTGTGCAGTGCAGCCGCTTTTTTTGTTATGCTCGTAATCTTAAACGCCAATATAGAGGGAACACATACCACCATATACCGAATCGGCTCTTTTTTTGACTTTTTTAACCTTGCCCTTGCGGGGCTTATAGCTGTCCCTTTGATGGTCGTGCCGGGCATTAGCAGCAGCATTGTTATTATTGTTTTGGGCCATTTCGACACAATATATAACGCCCTCGGGGAAACTGTTACCATGCTGCAACATATAATAACAGCTCAATGGGAGCTTGCCGGACAATCTTTTGCAACCGTGCTTGTGCTTGTGCCTTTTGTTGTTGGAGCCATTATAGGCACCGTTACAGTGGCAAAGATTACGACCTATTTGCTTGCCCGCTACGAAGTTATAATATATTACTTTGTGGCAGGCGCATTGTTGGGCAGTATAGGCATACTGATAGATATGGGGGTTGTGGGCAATATACCGCACAGTTTCGGAGATATTGCCATTTTTGCGATAATTGGCTTGCTGTGCGTTGGAGCAGGAGTTTTTTGCACAATTTTGTTGGGGTATAAAGATGGATTGGACAGAAATTAATATTTACACAAAAGCAAACTTTGTCGATGAAATAACGACACTGCTAATGTTGTGCCAAATAGACAGTGTGCAAATTATAGACAAAGAAGAGGACGCACGGTTTTTGAAAGCAAATGTTAACCAAGGTAACTATGCGGACTATGTAGAGGATGAACTGCTAAACCCGACAGCGGAGCCGGTTATAGTGCGGTTTTATTTGCCCGCAAAAGAGAACGCAAAGCTAAATGCCGCAAAAACCGCCATGTCATCCCTGATTGATTCTGCCGCAATAAAGTTGGAGGAAGTTACAACCCACAGCAGCACATGGGAAAACAAATGGAAAGAACATTACAAACCCTTTCCTGTTGGGCAAAATATAGTTATTGCACCCGTTTGGGAAAATTACCGTAATCCCAACAAAACCGTTTTTGTAATAGAACCCGGGCATTTGTTTGGAACAGGGTTACACGAAAGCACCAGGCAGAGCATAGTGGAGCTAGAGGACCGGGCAAAAGGGGCTGTTGTGCTAGATCTTGGTTGCGGAACCGGGATTTTGCCCATTTTGGCAATGATGTTGGGAGCTAAGCAAGCCACCGCTGTGGATATAGAGCCCACAGCAACAGAGATTGTGGCACAAAACGCCGTTTTAAACGACACCATCGTAGATATAAAGATAGGAAATATCTTAACAGACAAATCCTTTGCAAATGAGCTTTTGCACAACAGCTACACAATAGTAACCGCAAATATTGTGGCAGATGTAATAATTGCCATGCTCCCCTTTGTGTTACAAGTATTAGATGGGTTTTTCATTTGTGCGGGAATAATAACGGAAAGGGAAACCGATGTGAAGACTGCCCTTTGTTCCATGGGGTTTAAAATAGTACACACAACATACCAAAATGGCTGGGTGTGTATAGTTTCTGAAAGGAATAGGAAAACAAATTGAGATTTTTCGCTGCACCGGAGCAGATAACCAAAAACCACACAACACAAATAGCACAAATAACAATAGTAGGAGAAGATATAGACTATATGCGCAATGTTTTGCGGTTAAAGCCGGGGGAGCAGGTTATAATATGCGATGGCATGGGTACAGATTATGTTTGTGTTTTGGAGAGTTTAACAAAAGAGCGGGCTTTGTGTAGGGCGTTATCTTTTTCAAAAAATACAAATGAACTCCCGTTTGCCATAACTTTGTACCAAGGTTTACCGAAGAACCCCAAAACAGATATAATAATACAAAAAGCTGTGGAGCTAGGTGTTTATCAAATTGTGTTTGTGGAAACGAGCCGAAGCGTGGCTAAAATCAAAGATACCGAAAAAAAGATAAACCGATTCCAAAAAATCGCAAGGGCGGCAGCAATGCAAAGCCAACGTGGCATAGTGCCAAAAATAGGTATTACAAATTTTGCCTGTGCCACAGAAAATATAAAGGGGTTGGGGCTAATCGCCCACGAAAAAGAAAGCAATACTACTTTGCGGCAGGCGTTTTCTGTCGGAGGCATATATGAGCGCAAGTTTTCGGAGAGCCATTGCAAGGATATTGCACTGTTTATCGGCCCGGAAGGGGGTTTTTCCGAAGAAGAGATAGACAAAGCCACAGCCGCCAAAATAATCCCCTTTACCCTGGGACCTCGCATATTGCGTACAGAAACGGCAGCAATAACAGCAACAGCAATTATAACATATGAACTGGGTTTTTTTGACATGCATGGCGAAAAATAGCGGGGTTGTAATGGCGGCAAAAAACGCTCCCAATCTATCTGACGAGGATAGGCGATATTTAATGTTGGATGCAATAGAAAGAGCAAGAGAGGCGGGTGTTACGATACGCCACAACGAAGTTATGAGGAGATTTGTTTATGGACTTTAGTAAAATAACAGAAGCTGAATTCACACTATTAATGCAAGCAAGTGAAGATTTTGGTCGTTTCGGAAAAACACAACGCATATGTTCACGTTGTAGTAATAGTTTTGAATTTTTCCAAAACGGCAGTTCGTACCAAATAAAGTGCAAAACAGACAACTGTCTTGACATAGTCGGTCGTGGCATTTAATACCACAAGTTTTTTTGAAACTGCCGAATCAAAGGAGCAATTCCGCTTAGTAATTTTTAAAAAAAGACTGTGCTAAGCGGAATTGCCATATACCCTATTCCATCATTTCCGATTAATACTCTACCACAGAAAACACAGGGCAAAACTTTTCAAGCTCATCTCTGCCTTTTAGCCCGGAAAGTTCTATAAAAAACACAATTGCAACCACTTTTGCCCCTGCCTCTTGCACCAGTTCACAAACGGCTTTACAAGTGCCTCCGGTCGCTAGCAAATCGTCGGCAATAACTACCCTTTGGCCCGGTGCTAGGGCATCTTTGTGTATCTCTATGGTGTTTTTGCCGTATTCCAAATCGTATGTTTTCGAGATAGTTTGTGCGGGCAGTTTTTTTGGCTTGCGAGCGGGTATGAACCCTTTTTGCATATTTAACGCCATAGGTACCCCAAATATAAATCCGCGGGATTCCGGCCCTATAACTGCATCGAATGTAATATCTTTCAAAAAATCGCTCATTTCGTTAATGGCT
>WRKF01000027.1 GCA_009778165.1 Defluviitaleaceae bacterium | reverse complement strand
GAGCAGAGCAGAGCAGAGCAGAGCAGAGCAGAGCAGAGCAGAGCAGAGCAGAGCAGAGCAGAGCAGAGCAGAGCAGTAACCTAAACTCCGCTTTTTTGTCAACCTTAAAATTAAATCATTCTCACAATAAACAAGCTGATATTTTGTTGTTACCAAAACAAAAATTATCGGCTTGTTTTTGTGTGCAAAAAGCTATTTTTGAAAAATATATTGATTGTAATATACATATAAGTTGCCAAAAAATTATATTAAATTTTTCAAACAAAAATAGCGGCATAAAAATCCCAAACCATATTCAAAAGAGGAGGACAAATAATGTCTAAAACATTTTATCAAGTAAAATTGCAACGTGGAACTAAAACAGGCTTACCACAAAGAGATTTAGTATACGAAGTTGTGCTAGATTACTATAAGCAAAATCCTAAAAGCACGCTATCAGACTTGCAACGAGCATTCCCAGCAGCGGTGCAAAAGGAAAAATTAGAAATCGTAGTAGATGAAAACGAAGCAGCCAACAAAAACGTTGACGGCAACGGAAAACCCCGCAAACGCTACCAAATTTTTGACAACGTGAAACTATCAAACGGCAAAAATATTGCTATATGCAATCAATGGGGAATCAAAAATACTGGCAGTTTTATTGACCATGCAACGCAAATGGGCTATCAAATAGCGGTTGACGGCGAACCAATGCCAACGACTGCCAAAAATGTTAAAAATACTAAAAATAACAACGTTTCAATAGGTAGCATAATAGCTTTTGGCGGGTATAATTGGCAAGTGCTAGATATTCAACTTGGAGAGGCCTTGTTGCTAAGCGAACATATATTAGAAAATCGTCCATATAATAAAAAGGAAGAAGATATAACTTGGGAAAATTGTACATTGCGCCAATATCTCAATAACGAATTTTATAAAAAGTTTCCAACTGCCGACCGTAACAAAATAGCATCACGAACCATAGCAAACAGCAATAATCCATGGTTTCACGATCCGTCAAAAGTTGCATATGGCGGAGGAAATAATACAAAAGATAACATTTTCCTACTTAGCGTTGAAGAAGTGGTTAAATATTTAGGAGACGGTAGTTTGAGAAGACCTAAAAAAATGAGTGCCATCGAAAAGAAATATTGGAATGATGTAGAATGGATGGAAGATGGTGCACCTGATTGGTTCAAAAAAATGGGTTATCCAGAGTATTCAATGGGAATAGACTGGGACGATAAAGGAAATTTGGAGCGTGTTGCAAAAAATATCAGCGGAAGAGCTACTCGTTGGTGGCTAAGATCGCCTGGTTTCAATAACGTATCTGCCACTTTGGTTTTAGTTGGAGGCAGTATCCATGTGTATGGTAACACTGTTTCGTATAGTGAGGTTGGCGTTCGCCCTGCACTATGGCTAAAAATTTAGCTACAACAACATCCCAATAATTAACAAAGAGGTGATTATATGCCCAAAAAAAGCAAACAAAGAAGAAAACTCAAGGAAAATCCCAATTTATTTTGGTTTGCATATTATCTTGAAGATTTTTGGAAACCAGCCTTGGTTGGTATTACTATATTGGTGATTGCATTGTTTGCTCCAAATATTTTACCGCGCTCTATTCTTAATTTTTTAATATCCTTTGTGCCAGGTCTTTCTGTATTTATATTTATTGCAATAGGAGGATTGGCTTTAGCAATTTTGCGGTTTATTTTAGATCCCGTATATGTAACTAAAAATAATCCAACGATATACCACTACCGCAAAAATTGTGGAAACAGCGGAGCAAATCGCCCAAGAATACGCTTTTTAGCCAGACGCGAAGGTTTAGAGCCATGTGCAAGATGCCACAAAGTAAAAAAATAAGTTCACAAAATCATAAAAAAGGAGGCAATATTATGCCAAAATGTAAATATGCAAAAAAAATGAAAAGCCAAGTAGGCGGACAAACTTTAGAACACTGTTACTGCACTTCCAAAAATACGCAGTTGCGCTCAAAGTACAGCGGAATAAGCAAACGAAACGATGTATATGTACAGGGTTCGTCCAATTATCCAAAAGAGGACGGAAATTACTGGACAATGTGTATAGGCGGCAAATTTTGGGAAAACGGAATAACGCCCTCAAAATGCGGATATTATTCCTAACGATAATTTCAACAAAAGGTTGATAGGGGCGAATCCATTACTACACAACAAAAATTCGTCTCTGTACAGCCAAAAATAAGATAAGGAGTTGACCATTTTAATGAAAGTTTCCGATTTAGATTTTGAAGTATGCCGATTGTACATCACAGAAGATTACAGTCAAGCAGCCGTTGCAGACGAACTTGGACTTCGCAATCCCAAAGAAGTTGCCGAAATATTGGTAAAATACGGATTTAAGCGTGGCGATAAAAGCAAAAATTTTGGCGGCGGTGCATACAAAGGGCATTACAAAAAGCATTATAGTGCAGATTACACAAAAGACGAGTTTAACGAAATTTTATACGACAGAATGTCTCGGTACAAAAGTGGACAAGATTTAGGCGAACAGTTAGACAGAGCATTAAGCAATTCCACAGGTGGCACACGCACAACAACGCCATCTCGTGCTGCACCGAGACGCAAGCAAAGTGCTTCATATGACAGAGTGCCAATAGATTCGCTACTAAAACCTTTGGGAATAACATTTTTGGTTTCCATGATTTTACTTTTTATTTTAGTCTTTAGTTTTTTTCCTAATATTAGTTTTGGTGCTTATTTTATTATAGCTGTTATTTTATCAACTGCTATAACTTATGGTGCTTATAAATTATTAGTATTTTTTAACTAAAAATTTCCAAGCTACAAGCGAACAAATAAACAATATAGAAAGGTAATTTTATGGCTAGACGTAAAAACAAAAAAAGAGAATTTAATCAAAACCCATATTTAAGCGGACTGGGATTTTTGATAGTGTTTATCGTTGTTATATATTTAGTTTCTGAAGATATGGATATGTTCATGGGAGCAGTTCCATTTTTGGCAGTTATGCTTGGCTTTTTTCTTTTTGTCGTTTTAATAACAAGAGTATGGGTATCAACATCGGCAACAACAACGGTTTATCATGCCAATGCTGAATGCGGACGAGGCAAGCAAAAAACAATGTTTCGCATTATAGCCAAAGCTAAAGGATTACAACCTTGTGCAAAATGCCACAGCATTCAAGGTATGGGACGTAAAAATAGATGATTTAATCATTTTATACGGTATTTACCTAGTTACTTAAAGTGTGCTTTATAATTGAAACATTCCAAAACAGGCGAATAATATCCGCCTGTTTTTTTATTAACTTTGGAGTTTTGCATTATATTTTGACATCAGTAAAATATTTTAACCCTCGGCGATTAGTTGGTTAATTTCAGCGTAGGTAAGCCCTGTATCTTCAACAATGTCAGCTATTGGGTAATTTCTGCCTAATAGTTTTTTGGCGATTGTTACTGCTTTTGTTTTCAAGCCTTGTTCCATACCTTCTTCTCTGCCTCTTTCTATACCTTTCTCCATACCTTCTTCCAAGCCCTCTTCTCGAGCCTCTTCCCGCCAAACTTCTTTAGCATCATCCAAATTAAAATCTGTAAATAAAATACTCACAATTTTTCCTCCATTCTTTTTCAAAAAGTCAGCCA
>WRKF01000026.1 GCA_009778165.1 Defluviitaleaceae bacterium | reverse complement strand
CCAGTATACTGATTACAATTGTCTTCGGCAACTCCGAATAATCGTCGCCGGATGGCAAAGAAGCAGTAAACATCTTCGCCCAATGGAACATGCAACGGTCAGGGTAGTTGCCAGGGTTCTCCACCTGAATCTCCAAATTAACCCTCTTACCGTCCACTATCATGTGAATATCTAGCCTGCAAAACTTTTTTCCTATCTCCTCCGGAGGCATTTCTGTATTAGTAATCTGAAAATGCTCTATGCTCCCAATAGGGATATTAAGCAATACGGCAACCAGCCTTTTAAGTAGATCCGGATATTTCACAAACAACATTTTAAACAACACATCCGATTTAAATGTGTATGTAAGTTTTTCCCCTGTGGGTTTCATTTTTGTTGCTATTTTAATTTTTTGCAAATTTTTAAAACTCCTTTGATGTTATAACAAACGTATTTTCAATCCTATGGATGCTATCGATCGTAACACCTTTACGCCCTTCCGGCGGTAGGGTTATCCTTGCCTCCACGGGTTTCAAATACGTTTGCTCTATTATAACATAAAACATAACATAAAAGCCAGATTGCAATAATGATGTTTAAGGTAGTGTAGCCTTGCGAAACCATCGACACAGCACAGCCCCCAGCACCCCAAAAAATGCCAAAGCTGCAAAATAGACGTTGTAGCCCAAATTTTCCCCAAAATTCGCAAATAATTGATTGCTCAATATGGGTGCTAAAATATCCGGCCAATAACCCAAAAAAGAGATAAACCCAATTGCAATACCTACGTATTTCACCTCTATACCTATGTTTCCCAGAAGGGACCAATATGTGCCTCGCACACTAAATACAAACAGGCCGCTCAAAATAATCAAAACGTAAAAAACCCAAATGCTTACGCCTGTGGGTAAGACGGCTATCAGTAGCAAACACGTTGATGTTGCTATCAAATACACCGCTAAAGCATTACTTTTATTAAATTTATCTGCAAAATACCCGCCCAATACGCCTCCCAAAGGGCGCATCCACAAAAATATCGCCATAACGGTAGCCACCACAACCGGGTCAACATTCTTGTTTACTTGCAAAAAACCGCCCAAAAAGAATTGCCCCCATGTCAAAAAATAGCCCATAAATATTATTGCACCCAAAATATAGACAGGTTTTCGCTTAAAAATCGGATTGCCGATGATTTTAACTTGTTCGCCTTCTTTGCCATCTTTTCTGCCTTTATCTTCTATAAAAATACCAACCAACAAAGCAATAACACAGAGGACGATGGAATACATATAAATCACGCCTTGGAGTGCGTATTGTAGAGAATCACCGGCATTTGTACGCAAAATTCCGGAAAAAATGAGTACAGCCAAAGTAGCGAGCAGAGCCTCCACAAGACCACGTCCGCCGTCCAATATGCCAAAAAACAGGCCGTCCTCTTCGGGAGTGGAAAGGAGTTTTACTATCTTCATGTGTGCCGCCCAAAACGTGAACACTGAAAAGAACCCCCATATACAAAAAATCACCACAACGCCCACAAAAGATGGGATTTGTGCGAACCAAAACCCGCCCGCAGCTGTAAACAACAATGAAATTGTAAGTAACCATTTAGCGGAAAACCGGTCGCTCAAATAGCCGCTCGGCAAGTAGCCTACAATAAAAGTTATACCCAAAGCCACATACACCATGTTTAATTGGGCGATGTCCATATCGAAAACATACAATATTGTTTCCTGGTAAGCTGTGCGCAGATAAATAATCGGGTAAATACTACCCGCTGCCGCTACAACAAGCAACAGCTGAAAATAGCGTTTTAATTTCGACATGATTAACATCCCCTTTCAGATTCACTCAAACTTGAGTAAACATCCATAAAAATCGCATAGTAATTTTTTGCGTAATTATACCTGACATCGGCGTATTGCCTGTATGGTGCACCTTTTGTACACTCATACTCAAACCAAAGATACCATAAAAACCCCAAAATTGCGGTGTAACCGTATATTTTTGCCATATCTAGTTTTAACGCTTTTTTGGGAGCGAAATAAGATGCCGCCATCTGGTCTATACTTTCCTTATCAAAATTTGCAAATATCGCTTTCGCCACTATATCTAAATGCGGTTCTTGCATAGCCCCATATTCCCAGTCGATGAGATATGTCTTCTGCTCATCCGCCGTATCAACAAACAGGAGATTAAAATTTGAGCCGTCAATATGGCACAATGTGTATTCTTTTTCAAACGAATCGAAATATTTCTGCAAGCTAAGCACGTTTTCCCGGACGATTTCGTAATCGGGAAAATGCGGCGTAACGCCCCGCAAAGGCTCTTCGTGTAGCCGAATCTGCTCGAACAAGTCAAACACATAATCAATGCTGTAATTCAGCGAATGTACCCGCTTTAATATCTGGACAAATCGCTCCACATCTTCACGATTACCGTAATTACAATGCCGCATGCCGTGCAAAAATACTGATATTTTGTCGCCGCTTTCTTCGCAAAACCACACAATTTTGTCGGTAATATTGTCATCTTGCAACAGTTTGTATATTCTGTGTTCTCTCTTCCGGTTAAGCACCTTGTTTGAAACTTGACGGGTTGCTCGGTACACATATCCGACACCTGCTATTTCAAAATAAAATGTTTTGTTTGTAATGCTCGTTTTTATGGGTCTGATATTTTTTATATTTGCCACATTACCCACCGCAGCATTTATATTTTTCAAAATCCGATTACCCGCATCCCCCCTATAGGTGGAATCGATTTTCCGAAACGTACCCAGATCATCAATATCGGTTACTTTTCCTGTGCAGTCCCTAAAATATATTGGCAGCTCATCCAAATGCCTTACCAACACATCAGCTAAGTAGTAGTTTTCCGTTTCGGGCATTGTGTAATATTTTTTTATATACGGCTTTACGAGTTCGGAAAATGACCTGGAAAAGTAGACGGGTCCCACGATAAAATGGCCATTTTCTCCGCCAATTGTTACCGATTCTATCCTGTTTTTAGGGGAGAGTTTCACAAACCACTCGTCCTCGCTTTTACCACTCATGTGTGTCCCTGAAATCCAGCTTTCATCTTCATGGGCGTTAAACAAATTTTCTGAAAAATAGTTGTCTGCATGTATAATGTAAGAATCGCTCAAATATTCCAATACACAGTACAAACTGGATAAAGTATTTTTATACAAAGCCTCCGGATTATAAACAAGTTTTACCCCATATTGTTCCGTTAGGTATTCAAACATATCTTTTTTGTAGTTCACAACAACTATTATTTTAGTAATACCCTTGGCTAATAATTGTTTTATGGTGCGTTCAATTATCGGTTCTCCGTGTATCTTTAACAGGGCTTTTGGGGTTTCATAAGTTAATGGAACACACCTACTTCCCAACCCTGCCGCTAGTATAATTGCGTTACGAGTGTTCTCGTTGCTGTTTTCATTTAATAACACAAAAAAATTCCCCCTTAAAATACGAAATAAATACGAAATTCGTAAATATATTAATATATAGCAATAGTTCATTTATCATAGCAGTTCCTTTTTAAACGGAACTGCTATAGTGTATAGATTTAGTTTGAAATTGTCAAAAACACACTTGCATTTTAAAGGTCTGTTTCGGGGGGGGGGGG
>WRKF01000025.1 GCA_009778165.1 Defluviitaleaceae bacterium | reverse complement strand
CTTCTACTACATCTACCCATTCTTTAGGCTCTGTAAATGGCACTAGCTGTTTATACGCAAAGTCGGCTTTGTATTTCACCGCTCGCTCCGTTATTTTGCCTTGCAGCTTTGAGTTTATTTTTTGGGCGGGGATAAGAGTGAACTCCGGTTGTAGTTCCAACTCTTTTATATCCCCGCTTGCTTGCAATAACTTCAGTTCTTGGTATCTGGCGGCTTCTGCTTTGCTGTCAAACGTGTAGCCGTCTATTTGTGTTTTTTTGTTACCGTACTTGTTGTATTTCATGATACGCCCAAGTATTTCAAATACTCCTCAAACTCTTCGGGACCATCAGTTTCCTGATTACACCCTACTACAACGTTATCTAAAAAAACTCGCTCGCCAAAAACGTTGAATACATGGTCTTCGTTATAGTCGCCCTCTTCCCATCTTTGACGGGCTTTTTCTTCGTTTTCGGCTTTAATATATACGCTTTTTGTAGTGGTTTCTTTCCACTTCAATGCAAAAACTTTCATACTTTACACCTCCTGAAAAAGTTCGTGTGTACCGTCTACTATAGCCTTTTCTTCATCGCTCATTTCGTAGCCCATCTCACACAAAAACTTGTAAACCTTGTCTGTTATTCTTGTTGCTCCGGTTTCTAACCGCAAATATGTCGCAACAAATAACAACTCTATTGGGCTTAAAACTTCAAGGCTTAGCACCCGCTTCTTAGCGTCGAAAAATGATTCCCAAACGCCCTCATCAGGCACATGCCATGGTAGGCTTTCCTCTTCAACACCGATCCAGTCAGCAAAAACGCCCCTTTCTATTCTGCCTATCTCCATTGCTAAAACATGTGCCGCTGTGCGTTCTATTGTGTCTTGCCCCTTGGGGTTCTTTTTAACGGTTTTTGCAAAGGCAATACGGGATTGATAAGCTCTTTCAAGTAGCTCTTGACGCTTGTTGTAGAGTTCCTTCTTTTTTTCTTCTTGTTCTTGCCTTGCTTGCTCCTCTGCTGTTTCAGCTTTGATAGTTTTCTCGTCAAGTTCAACGTACAAGTCTATTTGGTTTAATATAACCGAATAGTAATACTTTGCTTTTCCGGTGTCTTTCGGTGGTTCAAACCGATTATAATAATGTACGGTGTTGTATATGCTATCAATTCGCTTTAAGGATAGTCCTTTCAAGATGTCTATCTTTGTTGCGAAACTGTCAAGGATTGCAATTGTTTTTTCACGTAATACAGCAAGTTCCTCTCTGTTTTTTGCGTTTTGCAACTCCCAGCTAAAATTATTTGTACCTATAGAACCCAAAACTTTATTTTTAAGCTCTATATCGCTTATTTCGTCTAGCTTTGCATAATCTTCTAACGTAGCACCCCGTGTTGCGGCTTGTTGAAACTTTACATCGTCCAGCTCCAATAACTTAACCCTACGGCGAATTGTAGTTTCAGAGAAGCCCGTTTTCGCCTTTATTGTGCTTATTGTTTCTCCTAGGTCAAGCATTAACTGAAAACCTTTAGCTTGTTCGTAAACAGTTAAATCACTGCGTTGCATGTTTTCTTCTAGCATTGTTGCTATTTGCTCTTTTTCGTCCATTTCCGCAATGGTGCAGGGTACTTCCGTAAGCCCTGCCATCTTTGCTGCTTCAAGGCGACGATGCCCTATTATCACCATGTACCCCTTGCGTGTTTCTATCTCAACGCTGCCGTGTTGCCCTGGGGTTTTTTCTGTTATGGTATGCGGTACAACTGTTAAGTTCTGCAATATACCGCTTTTCTTTATGCTTTCTGATAGTTCTCTCAAATCTCCAAGCTGCTTGCGTGGATTGTTTGGGTGTGGTATAATACTTGTTGTTGAAATGTTTTTTAGCATATTTTGACTCCTTTTATAATAAACGTAACTTACATTAAGCGTGATGGGGTTCCCCTGTTACGCTTTTTTATTTCACAAGTGTCAGTTGGTTAGAGTTGTAAGTGTTTTCAGTAGCTAGGTTTTCGGCTGCTCGTTTTTCCTCTGTCATCTGCTCTAAAAGTTCTTCTAAAAGTTTTATTTGGTCCGGCAACATATGTTCCGGCAAAATTACAGCTACGACAAAAAGCCCCCGTTTTACAACAAAATATCTGATTGTACCCATGCGGCGCTCGTAAAAATCGAGTTCGTCGAGCTTTGCTAACGGCTTTAAATAGTCTGCGTTTAAAAATACAAGCTCCTCTGTAGCCGTTACAGGCATTAATCGCTCTTCACCAAAATTTATTGTTAAAATGTCGCCGAAATCCTGTGCCGGGTACACAAATTTCTCATTTTTGCATACATCCGAAAAATTAAATTCTTCCGGTAACGAGAAGTGTTTTGTGATTGTGGATTCAAGCTGTTTCTCTGTGAAATCAAATATTGTTGCAAGGTTATTTATATCGAGTTTTGGCAAATTTCCTAACGGGTAAAAAGCATTGTTTGTATTTACCCATTGTTGGTCATTGCCGTCACATAGCCCCAAATAACCCTCTTTCTTGCATATTTGTGCTACTGTTTTTAATTTTATTTTCATTTTCGCCTCCTAAAACTCTCACCCAAAACCTCTATATATTGGGTCATTTCTGTGAGCCTATCCGCAATAGCTCTTGCTGTTGTGCTATCATTTTCCCATTTTTCTTTTGGGGTTAGGCGGTTAACTAGTTCGTTCAGGTTGTAATTGCTAGTTATAACAATGGGCTTTTCGGCTTCATAGCGAGCGTCTATAATAGCGTACAGGGTGGCAATGCTCCATTGTGTGACTTTTTCTTTACCCATGTCGTCTATTATTAAAAGAGGAACAGTTTCATAGGTTTTCAATACTTGACTTTCGCTATCGCTATCAAAACTGCGACTACTTTCAAAAGACTGCTTTATTTTGCCCAATAACTGCCGCTCGTTCATGCAAATAACCGCTATACCTTGGTTTAGCAAATGATTAGCTATAGCGGAAGCTATATGAGTTTTGCCTGTACCCATCTCACCGTGTATAAAAAGCCCCTCGGTTTGTCCTGTGAAGTTTTTCGCATACCCCAAAGCAGCTGTTTTTATAGCCTTTTTACTGCCGTCAACTGCAACATAATTTTCAAACGTGCATTTCAAAAACTTTTTGGCCATCCCGCTTTGACTAATGACTCTAGTTACTCTTTGTTGCAGTGCATATTCTTGCTCTTCTTTTTCCTGTGCCAATCTTATTGTGGCAAGGTTTAACTGCTCTTGCTCGTACTTTTTACGACCCGAATCACAACTGCACGATTCTGCCCCGGATGGCTTCCAAACTACACCACTAAAATATGAGAAGCCCAAAGTTAAACGCTCCTTATCGCAAAATTCGCAGTTAATAATGCTCGGAACAAAACCATCGCCTTTATAGTCTTTGTTGGTTATCACCCCTGGTAATAGGGTCTCCGTTTTCATCGTATTTCCCGATTGCACTTTTAAGTGTGAAGTTGTATTTTGGGGGTTCGGTGCTAGTATTTTTGCTATAGACTCCATCGTTGTTACTCCTTTCTTGGTTAGGGCTTGCCCTTATCTTGTCCCAGACTATGCCCATGTAATTACTGGCTATGCTGTCATTGATTAGCTCAACAACGGTTGTGTCCCCGTATTCG
>WRKF01000024.1 GCA_009778165.1 Defluviitaleaceae bacterium | reverse complement strand
TCTGTACAGCATTGCTTTAACCTTGCGGCTTACGCCGCTTGGCCACGCATTCGTGGCGCACTATCATCTTCATATTGAAAAAATATTTTGTTCATAGACAATCACTCTCCACCACAAGCATACCACAAAACAATGGGGTTTTCAATAAAAATATTAAAAAAATCGAACATGTAAACGTCAGGCATCCGGGAGTGCGGAACTCGCTCAAGAAACAAACTAAGAGCTATTCCTCAATATCTTTCTTATCTCCGAGATCTTTATCCAAAAAATTGTTAAAGTAATATGACACTACATGCCCATACTGCTCCTGCTCCAGGGCGGCTCTGCCTTTTGAGCTAAGGGCATATTTACCTCTTGCTGGGCGTGTAAACCATCTGTTGCTGTTTGTGTACAATATTTTTTGGGTTTCCTGTGGGCAACCTAGTTTTACCAACGCTTTTGGGCTTGCACATTCTGCGTTCATTAGAGCGCAGGCTATTTGCAGGCTTTTTTCTTTATATGCTGTTATTAGAGCAACTTTTGTGCTGCCGCTTTTGTTTGTGTCAAACTTCCGCTGTGCCACTTCTTCTTTTACCCTTTTCCTTTTTTTATAGTTAGTATACAGTGTGTTTTCTCCGGGTTCCACCATAACCGTTGCCACATCTCTGCCCACAAAAATAAGCCCAAGATTTAAGCTATTTGCAATATGGGCAATATCACGAGATTTTTTGTGAGCTGGAGTGGGTATAGCAATATATGCAATATCCGCAACCTTTTGTGCGTTTATCCCTTGATACAACAGGGTTATATTAAAATTCAGCTTTGTTTCCACTATCACTAACTTATCTTTGCTAAGCACAATATCAAAGCCCTTTACTTCGGCGTTAACTTTGTAACCTTGTGCCGTAAAAAGGGCTTTGATAGGTAAAAACATGTCCGTTTCTTTCTTTATTTTATTCATCGTTTATTCGATTGGGGCATTGTTACACATTACACAACTACACACCCATACGGTTTATTAATGTATCATATATATTGTCGATTACAGATATTAAACGGCTGGATGCTTGAAAATGATGTTGGAAAAATATAAGGTTCATCACTTCTTCATCATAGTCTACACCTTTTATCTGCAACCGCTGGTTCTGTACAATCTCCACTACCCTGGATTGGCTCAGAGCAAAAGTCTCCGCGTCCATTAAATCCATGCCAAGCTCCGCAGCAACGGAATTAATAAAGTCGTTTATTGTCCCTTCCCTAAAGAGGGATTCATAGTTGCGAATGGCAACAAAGCCCATTATTAAGCTATTGTCATCTACACCACCCGTGCCGTGGTTGTTTAAAGATGTAGAAAGGAGGCTGTTGTCATTAAAAATATCCGGGTTAAGGGAAAAGTTAAAAGATGACGCACCATGTTGCAACCATGAGTTTATATGTGCAGGATTTGTGTAATCAAAGGGTACTACGTAACCCACTCTGTTCCAAAGGTCTACATGGTCGCTGTTTGCAGCGTCAAAAGCAACTCCTGGACTAACACTTTCCCAACGTGCTACATGATCAGCATTGCCAGCAGCAAAAGCCTGTCTTTCCGGAACCTCAAAAAATTGACCGAGTACCGGTGGCGGTCCTGTTTGTCCCTGCATGTAAACAACATCTCCGCCTGCTCCCGACACAAACATAGAATCCCAATAGGGCGGAGAAAAACCCGGGGTGCTTCGCTCTGCCCAGCCATCCGGCACAAACAAAGGTGTGCCATTAGAATTGGTGCCATCCACCCTATAGCCATTCATATGACCGCGGGTAACACCGTTTTCGTCTACCATCTCCGGTATTGGGTCCCTCAAATGATCTATACCAAAGTTAAAGGCGTTAGCTACAGTTTGTAACATAAGATGCATCCGTGCAAGATAGTAGGGTATGCCTTTAAAAGCAAGAGGCCTGGCAAGAGAATCGTACGGCAGTCTAGGGTTAGTAACTAAATCGCCGCCAACGCCATCTCTCATAGAGTTGCCGTCCCTTGTTTCAAACAATCCCCGCAACTCTCCGGAAAACCCCCTGTTATCTACCCTAAATGCCACACCGGCAAGTGTAAGATCAAACAGACCGGGAGCATCTCCTATGTGGAGCGGAACATTCCTTGCTACAGTTTCCAACTGGTGAACCCTGTCCCCTCTAACAAACTCCCGCCCATTTATCCAAACAGTCAATTCATCACGACCGTTTGGCAATGTTGTTTCTATTACATCTGTGTTTACTAATATACTAAGCTCATCCACAAGAACAGCCCGTTGATCTCGCAAATCGTTTGCCCTGTCCCCTCGTACCTCTGCCCTCTGTATTTGACGGTTAAGATCCGCTATTTGGTTGCCTTTGCTATTTATTATAGAAACCACGTTGCCTATTTCTTGGTTTATATCCTGCTGTTGGCGACGCATGGCAATTGCTTTGTCGTTCATGCTGTGGGCTAATGTATTTACCGCATGGGAAAAATTGTTCCGCACAGTGGCATTTGTTACATTTGTGCTAAGATACTGTAAACTGTCAAAAAAACGCTCAAAATTCCCCGTAAGACCTAGGCCTTCCAGCTCTCCAAAACGAGCCTCTACCAAAGTCAGTTGAGCGGCACGAGTGCTATGCATACCCAATATATGGCGTTCGTTCCAATACCGCTGGTCTAGCGGTATGCTTCTTATTTGGTGTATACCCGCAAGCTCCGCCCCTGTTCCAATCATACCAGTCCGGTTGTTAGTGGGCAATGGTTGCGAAGCCCGCATAACAGCAACCTGGCGAGAAAAGCCGGGTGTGTTAACGTTTGCTATGTTGTGGGCTGTGGTGCGGGTACCGTTACGAGATGCCATAAGCCCGGTCGAAGCTATATGAAATTCTAAAAATGATGAACGCATTAAATGCCCCTCCTTATTTTATAGCCATTTTATAGCTATAATCATAAATTGATTACCGTAAGTATCATCTCGTTTATTGTGTTAATAACACGAGAGGCAGCGTTGAAGGAATGTTGAAACATTATCATATTTGTCAACTCTTCGTCTAACGCTACACCAAAAGCCCTATGGCGATCTCCATCAGCTTGATCCACAATAAATGTTTGTGTGCTTGCGGCTGTTTCCATTTCTTGGGTTCTTATGGAAAGATCCGCAACTATAAATCTGTAAAAATCGTCTATATTCATATCAATAGACCCATCCACAGACAGCAGTTCCCTTTGCCAAGCCTCCAGCACCTGGTTTATTATGATATAGGTGTCATCTCTGTCAAGCTCGTTGCGGGCAGTACCAATAAGGTTATAACCGCCGGGTACATCAAACTCTTCGTTCAATATTACATTGCCCAAGGTAAAGTTTAGGTTGTTTTGGTGTCGGTTATCCCAAAATCCTGCATAAATGCTGTATGGGTTTATCGGCAAAATATCATTCCCAAGCCCATCCTGCCTTATTGTAAAAATCGGCACACCCGCCGTATTGCTAAGGTTAAGAGTGTGGTCGCCCGGGTTTGCAGAGTTTACCCAAGTGGCAGGATCGGCACCGCCCCACTGGCTGGGG
>WRKF01000023.1 GCA_009778165.1 Defluviitaleaceae bacterium | reverse complement strand
CAACAACACTCCTAAAAGCCATCAAATCGCTGTGACTATTTACCTGACTTTCAAGACCACTTCTTCGGCTGTTTCCAGAGCGAATTTCCCAGTGGGGGTCTGAATGAGAGCCAGCCGAAAACCAACTTGTACGCATCCAATACTCTCGGTTTGAAAACGTGGTTTGTGATTGGTTAAAAGGCTGAATATCAATGTAACCATTTTGTTCAAATGTTATATCGAGGTTTACAACATCAACCGAAATTATGTTCCCGTGTGAATCAAACTTTTCGATAGTTAAAATGTTTGATATTCTATCGTTAGTGGACAATACACTACCGTAACTGGTAACTTCCCGAACAACAATCTGTTGTTCGTTATCAATTTCGATGGTGATCCCTAGCTCTGACAACAAATCATGCACTAACATAGCTTCACTTGCAGATACACTTACTGGTATAGCCAAAACAGTCATAACCAAAACCAGCACAAGTGACAAAAATTTCTTACTCCATTTTAGATTCATCATTAATACCTCCATAATTGTAGTCGTTGAACTATCAACGCCAATTTTTATTTTTTGTGCGAATGGATTTCTAGCAATGCATTGTTCCTCGACAGCCTGAAGTGCAACTCAATTATTTATTCTATATACTTATACAGATTGCGACGTTGCTTATATTGCCTACCCCTAGACCGGCTTGCAAGAAGATTGCAGAAAGAGACCATTGCAGAGACTGGCGCGAAGACCAGCCCAATACTTTTTATTTTGAAAAATCTCTTTAGAATTGTTGATTTCTTAAACCTAAATAAAATTTTATCAAAAAATTCTAAAAAACAACGACAATTTTGATGTAGGCTTTATTCTCGAATTTGATAAAAATGTCGTTTTTTAAAAGGTCTCTCTCAATATAGGGCTCATGATTTAATTGCGTGCTATTTCTTCGATTTTTATGCCCTCATTAGCTTTATTTTCAGGCGAATTTACTAAAACCAACACTATCTTTAAATGCTGATGATATTTGTTGCCTGCTTGATTTTAAATGACATACACTTCACAAGCTATGTGGGGTTGCATTCAGATATCATCTCGATATCACAGGACTTAGTATTTTTTTGGCATTGCATTTGATGCATTTGCAGTTATAAGGCGGTTGAGTTTATGTAAATTGTATGCATCCAATTAAAATTTCTCTAAAATAGTATATAAAATAATCAATTATATTTATTTTATTGTATATTATATTATATATTTTAAAAATACTTTATAAAATATATGCAATATGACATATTTATGATTTTATATGATATTAAAATAATGCTATATTATGATGTCAAGGTTTTTTTAAATATCAATCCTCCGCAATAGATACTTGTAATTTTACCTTCGTTTATGATACAGTTATGACATATTTCGTATAAAGCGATATTTTAGAATCCTTTGCCAAAAGGCGCTATAAGGACAATTTGTCAATTGTTAATAAACTGGGCAACATTACAAGTAGTCCTTGGATGGGGCTAACAACAGCTAAATTAAAACTATAAAACTCTGCAAATAAGTCTTGATATTATCACCTAAATGTGCTATAATCTTAGCAGGTGATAATATGGAATATTACGGAATTGGAAAATTTGCAGAGATGATAGGGGTTACAATTCAAAGCCTTAGAAATTGGGATAAAACAGGCAAATTAAAACCCCATCACATAGCCGAAAGTGGCTACAGATACTATTCACAAGAGCAACTTTATCATTATCTTGGCTTAAAGCAAGAAGCGCAGAAGCACCGTAAAACAATAGGCTATTGTCGTGTGTCAAGCAATAAGCAAAAGGATGACCTTGAAAGACAAATAGAAAACGTAAAAACATTTATGTATGCCAAGGGATATTCTTTTGAAATTATTACCGACATAGGAAGCGGCATTAACTACAACAAAAAGGGATTAAATCAGCTATTGGCAATGATAATATCGTGCCAAGTGGAAAGAATTGTGATTCTGTATAAAGACAGGTTATTGCGTTTTGGTTATGAGTTAATAGAAAACATTTGTGCTAAATATGGCGTAAATATTGAAATAATCGACAATACCGAACGCACAGAAGAACAAGAATTGGTTGAGGACTTAATCCAAATTGTTACGGTGTTTTCTTGTAAACTGCAAGGCAAGCGTGCAAACAAAGCCAAAAAGATGATAAAGGAGTTGCTTGAAGATGATAAAATCGGCGAAAGTACGATTACGCCCAAATAAAGCCCAAGAGCAACAACTTTGGAAGTCTGCGGATGCTGCACGGTTTGCCTATAATTGGGCTTTGGCAAGACAGAAAGAAAACTATGCTAACGGCGGTAAGTTTATTAGCCATTATGATTTACGCAAAGAATTTACCAAGCTAAAGCAAACCGAGGAATACGCTTGGTTATATGAAACAAGCAACAACATCACTAAACAATCCATAAAAGACGTGTGCGGAGCGTTCGTAAACTTTTTCAGGAAGAAGTCGAAGTTTCCACACTTCAAAAGCAGACGGAGAATCAAGCCCGCGTTTTTTAATGACAATGCAAAGCTAAAATTCAAATTGGATAATGACGGAATTGGCAAATTCCTTATTGAAAAAGTAGGCTGGGTGAGAATATCCGAGCCTGAAAGAATAACAGCGGAGAAGTTTACCAATCCGAGAATATCTTTTGACGGCAAATATTGGTATATAAGCGTTGGGCAAGAAACAGAGAAACCAACCGTGCAGCTAACAAATGAGAGTATCGGCGTTGACTTAGGCATAAAAGATTTAGCGGTATGCAGTAACGGTAAAACATTTGGTAATATCAACAAATCAATAGGCACAAAAAAACAAAGCAAGAAACTGCGTAGATTGCAACGCAAGGTATCTCGAAAATATGAGATGAACAAAAATGGAAAGGAATATGTCAAAACTCGCAATATTGTAAAACTTGAAAAGAAAATAAGACTGACACACCGCAAAATAGCTAATGCAAGGCTTAATCACATCCACCAAGCAACAACGGCGATAGCGAAAACCAAGCCGCACCGTGTTGTAATGGAAAATCTTAATATTAGTGGAATGATGAAAAACAAGCACTTGTCAAAGGCTGTAGCTGAACAGGGATTTTATAATTTTATGCGTATCCTTGAATATAAATGCAACTTTTATAATATAGAATTTATAAAAGCAGATAGGTTTTACCCATCGTCAAAAATGTGTTGCAAATGTGGGCATATCAAGAAAGACTTGAAACTATCAGAACGATTATTCAAATGCCCGATATGCAAAAATGAAATTGACAGGGATTATCAAGCAAGTATAAACCTATCGAAATACGCATCATAGGAACACCATAAACATAAAGTACCGCTCGTTGTGCGGGAATTTAAGCCTCTGGAGTGTTATATCAAACGAAAGTAGCCGCAGTTTGGCAAAATCGGACACGTTGAATGAGGAATAGACTTTGTTAGACTTGTTATATAGTTTTATAAGGTTTTGACAACGG
>WRKF01000022.1 GCA_009778165.1 Defluviitaleaceae bacterium | reverse complement strand
ATTCTTAAAATTAAATTCGGCTGCTAGTCTTACAACTTTTGAATTTTTGGGGTCGTGTTTTTTGCCCAAATTTTTATTTACAAATTTTATCAGTTCCCTGTTGTCGGTCATAAAAATAATTTTTATGATCTCGTCTATTTTTATTTTTTCTTTTCTCATGTTTGTATTATGATGGAAAGTTCGTTGTTTTGTCAATAGGGTGCTTAGTTTTCTTCTGAAAGCATTGTTTTTATTTGTGCTTCAAATGAGTCGATTTTTTCATCACATAGCTACAAATTCAGTGCTTGGTGTTTATAGCTATACGCCCAATTTTGGCTCTTCCTAAAATAAAATTGGGTGGGATAGCTTACCGGATTCAGCGGTTTTAGCCTGAATTTTAAAGGTTAGTTTAAAATGGAGTTACTCACAGTCCCAATTCATTACGGTTATCCCAAAGATTCTTAAATGCAACGTGCTTTTCCGGCTGTTCCAATATTTCGATTATTTTGTCAGCACAATCTTCGGTGGTTTCGGTAAAGGTGTCTACAGTTATATCATATGAGGTTGGGTCTTGTGGGTATAGTTTTAAACGTGTTTTGAAGTTAAATTCGCCCTATTTTAAAGTTAGGGAATGCTCAACTTAAATGGCTATATTGCTCAATTTTTGTTACAGCACGGGTTTGTAGTTTTTGTATGTTTCTCTGATGAATTTTTGGTCGGTGGGGTGCATTCTATTTTCATCCCAACCTACTTTTAAACCGTCAGTTTTTGCTTTTTTTATAATGTTTTCTGTTAATATCCGCATTTTATCGGTGTATGGCCAGTTACTTCTATCTTTATCTATAGAATTTACAGACAACATTATATCAACCTTTAGCTCTTTTGCTATTTCGTAAAAGGCATCCACTTCTGCGTCATTATCGTTTATATCTTGCAAAAATATATATTTCAAATAAAACGTTTTAATTTTATGCAACGGAAGTCTTCGCAGATTCGACAAAACCGCATCAAATCTGTCTACTTGTTTTATTTTTTTGAAAGTTTCTCTTGTACCGCAGTCAAGCGATGTAACCATGTATCCAATTCGACCGGAATCCATTAGTGTTACTAGCTTTTCGCGGTATATACCGGAATTGGAAATTATATCAAGTTTCCATTTTGAAGCCAATAATATATCTAATATCTCGTTAGCATAGCGACCTGCCAATGGCTCACCATTGGCCAAGTATACTATAAAATCTTCCCTATTAAATTCGGACATTTGTGAAAGTTCCTTAATAACATCTCTTGTTGTTGGACCTTTCACATCTCTTAATTTTTTCCAAGTGTTGTTTTCAGTTGTAATACAATAGGTGCATTTAAAGTTGCAAGTAGATTTTGGTAAATCGGATGTAAAAAGCAATTTCTTTATGCTTGGTTGTTTTGGGTAAAGACCCAATTTGAACCTTGGGCAATTATCACAAGTGGTAGATCTGCCGTAGCGTGCGTTTTCAATTATATCTGTTACAAGGTTGTACCATATGTTAATACGCTCAACTACAGAAATGTCTTTTTTGAATTTCACTTTAGGGCTTTTGAAAATACGTGACTCAATGCTACAAGTAGCAACTGAAGAAGGAGAAAACATAAGCTCGCTTCCAAGACTTCCACACGATTTCCTATACTCCACATCAGCTGCAAGAAAATAAATCTTATCACGTGACACCTTTTTCGCTATTTTCTTTGCCGCTTTTGTAGCTGTTGGGGTGTGTGCATATGTTATAAACACATCTGCTTTTGGGAATTTTTTTATTGCGTCATCAAAAGAGATAACGTCATATTTGTTCATATATTTTTTGTTTTTCCATAAGTTTAAGATAGAGTCCTCTGCACAAACTGCATTTGGCTCCCCGTGGGCTGTTATATAACTATCCATCTGTGCTTTTAGCTTGCTGTCTATCCCAAAAAAAATTTTTGTGTGCATTTTGTGTTATTTTCCTTTCTATAATTGAAAGTGTATCTCTTTTATAACTTAAAAAAACAGCCATGTTTTAGGTTTTTTTATATAATTCTCTAATAAATTTTTGATCGCTAGGGTGAAGATGGATTGTGCCGTATGTTACTTCCAAACCGTCAACTTTTGCTTTTTTTATAACATTTTCTATTAATAACCGCATTTTATCGGTATATAACCTATTCTCTTTCTCTTTAGAATTTGCGGAGAACATTATAATAGCTTTTAGCTCTTTTGCTATTTTATAAAATCCATCAACCTCTGTATCGTTGTCGTTTATACCATCCAAAAATATATATTTTAGGTAAAATCGTGTTTTATGCAACGGCAACTTTTTCAGATTTTCCACAACTCTATCAAACATATCTACTTGTTTGATTTTCAAAAAAGTTTCCCTTGTGCCGCAATCAAGGGATGTTTGTATGCTACTTACCCGCCCCGTATTTAGCAACTCTGCAAACTTTTCTTTATAAATACCGGAATTGGAAAGTATCTCAACTCTCCATTTTGAAGCTAATAATATATCAAATACTTCATTAGCATAGCGACCTGCCATTGGTTCACCGTTAGCTAACCGTATTGTAAAATCTTCTCTATCAAACTCGGGCATTTGTGAAAGCTCTTTAATAACATCCCTAGTCGTTAGACCCGTTGCATCTCTTAATCTATGCCAACGATTGTTTGATGATGAATTGCAATAGATACATCTAAAATTGCAGGTAGCCTTTGGTAATTCTTGTGCAAAAACCAATGTTTTTATGCTAGATTCTTTTGGGTAAAGACCAAATTTGAACCTTGGGCAATTATCACAAGGGGTAGATCTACCGTAGCGTGCATTTTCGATTATATCGGTTACAAAGTTATAATACATGGCAATACGTTCATTTATAGATGGGTTTCCCTTGAATTTCACTCTAGGCTTATCAATACCAACATTCATAGAACAAGTACCTACATCATAGAGGTTATACACCAAACGATTACCTGTTCTATTGCACGATTTCCTATACTCCACATCAGCCGCAAGAAAAAAAATTTTCTCACGTGATACCTTTTTCGCTATTTCCTTTGCTGCTTTTGTAGCTGTTGGGGTGTGTGCGTATGTTATAAACACATCTGCTTTTGGGAATTTTTTTATTGCGTCATCAAAAGAGATAATGTCATATTTGTTCATATATTTTTTGTTTTTCCATAAGTTTAAGATAGAGTCCTCTGCACAAACTGCATTTGGCTCCCCATGGGCTGTTATATAACTATCCATCTGATCTTTTAACTTGCTGTCTATCCCAAAAAAAATTTTTGTGTGCATTTTTGTATTTCCCTTTCTTTATCCTATGCTTATCCCGAATTTACCGAAACTGTCTGTTATGCCTAGTATAGCACTTTTTATTAAGATTGTCCTGTAAGGAGAGCGAAAAACCAATTTCTATACTTAAAATTATAGAAATTGGTTTTAGATACTAAGATTTAGCAAGTATCTCTTGTGCTTCCGCCACTGTCA
>WRKF01000021.1 GCA_009778165.1 Defluviitaleaceae bacterium | reverse complement strand
CACCAATCCGGAAAAACTTTTGAAAAAACTTATTTCTCTCTAATTTCGGCATATATACTTGTTTTGTGTTGCTTTTTTGTTGTGTTTTGTATAAAATGCCTAAGTGCTAAGTGCTAAGTGCTATTAGCATAACTATACTAATCATATTTACTTTTTTTCGGGTAACCCTTCATGCGTTTCTCCTGATTTTATCGTTCCAAAATAGACAACCACCAGCAAAAATGCTATAATTGAATTCCATGAGAATCATGTGTTTTTATAGCAGTTCCGTATTTAATTGTCCTTATGAATTTTTTGGAACTTGCTGAATCATAGTGTATAAATTCTAAATTTTAGGAGGATTTTTATGAGTAAGATAGTTTTAGTAGGTGCAAATCACGCAGGAACAGCCGCCGCCAACACCATTTTGGATAATTATAGCGGCAACGAAGTTATTATATTTGACGCAAATAGCAACATATCATATTTGGGTTGCGGAACAGCGCTATATATTGGCAAGCAAATAAAAGGCACAGATGGGCTGTTTTATTCCTCAAAAGAAGCATTGGAAAAAAAGGCTGCAACTGTACACATGAACACCAAAGTTCAAGAAATTGATTTTGATAAAAAAATATTAAAAGCCACTGGAAAAGAAGGCAACATAATTGAACAAGATTATGACAAGCTAATACTTGCAACGGGTTCATACCCCGTAACCCCAAACATACCCGGGGCACAGTTAGATGGGGTTAATTACGTAAAACTTTATCAGGACGGGCAAAAAATAGACGCAGACCTTGATTTGGAACACGTAAAAAGCGTTGCTGTTGTTGGTGCGGGCTATATAGGTGTAGAAATTGCCGAAGCGGTAAAACGCAGAAACAAAAAATCTATGCTTTTTGATATAATGGGCGGTTGCCTTAATGGTTATTATGACAGTGAGTTTACCGCTGATATGGATAAGATCCTTGCGGATGGCGGGATAGATTTGCATTATGGTGAGTCTATCAAAGAAATACGCTCTAAAGACGGCAAGACCGTAAGCTCTATTGTTACAAACAAAGGCGAGTACGATGTAGATATGGTTATTATGGCAATTGGCTTTAAACCACGCACAAACGTTGCAAAAGAAACGCTAAAATTGGGTCCCGGCGGTGCTTTTTTGGTAGATTTACACCAGCAGACAAGCAACCCGGATGTATACGCTGTCGGTGATTGTGCCACAATATACAACAACGCAAAAAAAGGGACGGATTATATTGCACTGGCAACAAACGCAGTACGCAGCGGTATAGTTGCAGGACACAATGTTTGCGGTACCAATATCGAATCTGCCGGGGTTCAGGGTTCAAATGGGATATGTATATTTAATTACAAAATGTTTAGCACAGGCTTAACATTAGGCAAAGCAAAAGAACTCGGTTTTGATGCGGCATATTCCGATTTTAAAGATAACCAAAGACCGGAGTTTATGGAAGAAAACGACGAGGTAAAAATAAGAGTCGTTTACGACAAAACAACCCGTCGAATCTTGGGGACTCAATTAGCATCTTATTGCGACGTTTCCATGGGTATACATGTTTTTAGTTTGGCTATAGCAAAGGAAATGACCATAAATGAGCTTCCTCTTTTAGACATATTCTTTATGCCCCACTTTAACAAGCCTTTTAACTATATTACCATGGCAGGACTACTCGCAAAATAAGATGCCGATCGAGGTAAAATTATGGATTTTACAGGAAAACAAGCAGTTATTACCGGTGGTGCAAATGGTATTGGCCGTTGCATAGCAGAATATTTTTTGAAAGCAAACGCATACGTTACTATTATAGATACAGATTATGAAGCAGGTATGGATTTGGTGCGTAAACAGCCCAAGGACTCGGTGTTAGCATTTATTGAGGGTGATATTACCGACAGTGATATAATTGACACATACGTTAGTACACGAGTGTATGAGCCTACTCATTTTGTTATAAACAACGCTTGCATTAGCCGTAAAGGTCTTTTGTCTAACTGCACACGTGAAGATTTTGACTATGTACAACGAGTAGGGGTAACAGCTCCATACTATCTGGTATCTTCTTTAGTTAAGGCAAATGCCTTGGCAGAAGGTGCATCTATTGTAAACATTGTTTCCACAAGGGCAAACCAATCCCAAGCCGATACAGAGAGCTATTCTGCCGCAAAAGGGGGGATACTTGCCCTAACCCACGCCATGAGCATAAGCCTTGCAGGGAAGGCTAGGGTAAACGCCATAAGTCCCGGTTGGATTGATGTGGCAGATTACCACCATAGCAATCGCACCCCTGCTAACCACAGCAAACAAGACAAAACCCAACACCCCGTCGGTCGTGTGGGCAAACCGGAGGATATTGCAGAGATAGTAATGTTTTTGTGTGATAATAGTCGGGCGGGTTTCATTACCGGCGAAAACATTGTAATAGATGGCGGCATGAGTAAACTAATGGTTTATCATGGTGATAGAGGTTGGAATTACAGGAATTCCACTTAAAATTCGGCGTTTATATAGCAACTTAACTTTTTTCGATTTAAAAAATGGCAAGAAAAAGTTAAGTTGCTGTATATATAGCTATTCCACTTAATTCTAGCCCTTTTTAAAATAAAATTAAGTGGAATAGCTTCCTAAATTCAGCAGTTTTAGTGTGAATTTAAAGAGCTAATTTAAAACGGAACTGCTATAACTGGAGGTATTAAAATGACAGAGTTTAAAAAAATCGTTACCCCTCTTACAGATGAGGTAATAAAAAATTTGCAAGCAGGTGAAATGGTTCACATTTCCGGAACCGTATACACAGGCAGAGATGCAGCTCACAAACGCATGTATGAAATGATTAAAGACGGGGAAAAGCCCCCGTTTGACTTTGACGGCAATATAATATTTTATGCCGGCCCGTCGCCTACGCAGCCTGGGCATGTTATCGGATCTGTCGGTCCAACCACCGCCGGGCGAATGGATCTTTTTTCTCCCTACCTTGTGTCTTGTGGGCTAAAAGCCATGATAGGCAAAGGTCTACGTGGAGAAAAAACAAAAGAAGCCATCGTGCAACATAACGGTGTTTATTTTGCTGCAATTGGCGGAATAGCCGCACTAATGAGCCGATGTATAAAAAGTGTAGAGATAGTCGCCTTTGAAGACTTGGGCACAGAGGCTATACGTCGGCTAGAGGTAGCTGACTTTCCCGTTATAGTTGCTATAGACAGCACAGGAACAGATGTTTATGAAATACGGTAGATTCCTTTCATTTCAAAATCGCCTATGCTAAGAAACCGAGTTCATCAACAAAATTTTAGTGTTTTTTGCACAACAAGGAATTTGTTAAATGCTATAAAACCCTTAACCCTTTAAAATAATCCACAAAAACAATAGTTATTAGCAAAAAAAAATTGTGCAAAAATACTATTGTTTTTTTTTTTTTTTTTTT
>WRKF01000020.1 GCA_009778165.1 Defluviitaleaceae bacterium | reverse complement strand
TCTTCAAGTACACACCCGACAAAGACAAGCGGGAATTGGTAAACGAAATTATAGAAAATGAGGAGGGAATCGCAATGGGCGCACAGGTATTGTTAAATATCAGCAAAGACGAAAGAGAACGAGCGAGGCTGACAAGTGAGTATAAATTCGCCGTTGACCTCCAGAGTAAGATGGTGGATGCAGAGCGTGCAGGCATAGCTACGGGGATAGCTACGGTAGCCTGGAATGCTCTGCAAATGAACTTACCTATTGATACCATAGTAAAGCTTACTGGTATGACCCATGAGGAAATAGAAAGACTGCGCGTAACAGATTAGTATATTTCAAGAAGGCATAGGTGGTACGAGCGGTTATCCACTTATGCCGATATAAGAGAGACTGAATGTGATATGGATTTCAAAGAAGAATCCGGCAGCATAACTTTAAAAACTATTAGCCATAACGAGTCTGTGCCATATGAAAAACTTGAGGCATTTCGGCGTGATTGGTATGAAAAATTCAAAAAATAACCACGTATAGCAGTATATACATAATGTCAAATGCCTTTATATCAAGCCCCACGGAAAAACTTATATTTAAAAAAATATTAAAAAAATATTTTTAGTGCTAGTTTTGCCCTGATCTCACAAAAGTAAAATATTGGTGATTGTACGCCTCTAACCTTCCAAATGTGTTATTTGTACCATGCAGATACAAGATATTATCGTTTCGCAGTTCTAGCCAAACAACGTTTAGCTCTTCGTCCAGGCCAAACAGGCTGTAGTTTGCCCAACCTCTTGGGAGTTGCCTGCCGTCTTGGATTGGTTGCATATCTCTAAAATAAAAATCTCTGCTGGTGGCATTTGCGATGCCTAGCATTGCCCAGTTGCTGGAGGTTATATTTTCTAGCCTGTGAGGGTTGCCGCCTCCCGTTACATCCGCTATGGTGTATCGGGTGTTAAAAAGCACCACGGTATCTTGGTCGCTATACCCGCTTTCTTCAAATGCTTCCAAAAAGCTATGTATTACTTTTCTGTCAATTTCTTCCAATAGTCTATAATTGTTTACCTCTGCAATATAAATTATAAAAAACGGAACAATAAACAAAACGGAAATAATGGGACGCACGATTTTTATCGGTCGTATTGCGGCAATCATGCTTAGGATTGTATCCAAAAAAATTGCGATTCCGAATATGGCGGGGTAAATTGTGCGTGGAGGTATGCCTTGAGGTTGCAATAGATAGAATGGGCCAAATGCGGCCACAGCAATTAGAATACCAAAAAATAAACGTAGCAAAAACTTTTCTTCTCGTTCATCTTCAAAAGCTAGATATGCTCGGTTGTAAGCGAAAAATATAAATATACTGAAAACAGATAAAACTAATATTACAAAAACTCCCCAAATATTGAACATCAAACTAATGCCTCTTAAAAAGCCATTAACACTAATTTCATAGTTTGTGATTATGAGCAAATTGCCGATTGTGGCTGTAGTTTGTAAAATATGTGGGAATATATCGGAAAGCCCGATAAGATCTGCTCTTTCACCTACCCTGCCGTAGGGAGCCATTATTATATAATACACACTAATAAAAACCGCACCAATGATGGGGGTCAGCACTATCGTTTTGCCATACTCAAATATCCTGTCCCGAGTCATCATAATAATAAACAAAGTGAATACTAGGTTAAATGCAATAATCTGTTCAAAAAAGCCGTTAGAAATCACGTTAAAGACGATATATAAAAAAAGAAACTTTCTTGCCCCAACTGTAATCATGTGTCGATCCGATGTGAGATATTTCAGCAAAAAATATACGCTAGTTATGGAAAAGAACATGCCCGCAACTAGCCGTGTGGACGCACCAATCCAATAAACGGCTTCAGCTAAAATTGGTGTGAGGGAAATTATTATTATCCCAAACAGCCCAAAATTCATTTTACTCATAACCATAACACGCCAAAATATAAACACTGTAGCAAAGTGCATGAGCGTGTAAAACAAAAGTACCAACCACATGTTGGGCCAAAACCATTGAGTGATGTATGCGTCCGCAAAAAAAGCGATTGGTCGCCATGTGTAATGAGCGTAATACAAAATTATATCGGTGAAGATATTGTCATTTCTCCGAAAAAAAATACCGTATGTATTGTAGTCGTCTAAAAAATAAAAATATGTAATACCAAAATAAAAACTCCTTAACAGCATAATCAATAAAAGCCCAACCCAAAAAAAATAGCTAAAGCGTATATCTCTGTTGTCTCTAGGGAAAAAAATCATTGTTATTCACCATACGGAAATTGAGTTAATCGGCGTAGCAGCCGATAAGCTGTTTATCTGATTATCTGACTAGCACAATAACGAGCATGTGTGCGGGATAAAAAACGTAAAACAACCATTTAAGTTTGTTCCACCCCCGTTTGCCGTTATATAATACCATTGGTAAAATGCTGAAAAGGCTTCCAACAAAAAGGGGCAAGCCAAAACTTGGATCCAAGGGAGGATACAAAATGGCTAAAACCGATATTGCGGCAAGTGCTGTGAACATCTTTTTGTGAGTTGCTCCTTTTGCCAAGTATAACAAGACAATAAGCAGCACTCCAAAACCGCCAAAGTCTATGTTTAGCTCAAAAGCGTAAATAAATATTACAATAAACATGGCAATAAATAAAATCAGATGAGGCCATGTTTTAGTTTTCACGCCGTTAAAGCAATAAATAACGAATGTACCCAAAAGCAATGTGAAAAATATATTTAAATTTTGCAGTAGACCAACTTGCAAAAAAGTTGCAAAAAACCATTGGGAAATTATTGCAAACATTCCAAGGCGTATCATGTATGCTTTCATATTTTTTGTGTGCATACAACCCTCGGCAATCAAAAAAGCAAACAGCGGAAAAGCTATCCTGCCAATAATGCGCATAACAAAAGGCAAAGACATCTCGGGCTGTCCATCCCAAAGGGCGTGACCTATGTGGTCTATTAGCATTGTGATTATAGCAATTAATTTTATCTGAAAATTTGTCATGATGTAATTATAAATGTATTTTTATAGTTAGTCAACATGTGGTAAATGACGAAGGATAAAGGAGAAAACGGTGCTATAAGGGCGTTTTAGCACAAAAATAGAGCCGTTCTAATGCGAACTTTTAAACTCTTTATGTGAGACTCTATGGCTGACTCTATGTGTGGGTGGCAAAAATTTTTTGTGCCGAGAATTATTATTATGTGAATTGTATATGGATTATACACCAAATAATATGGACAAAACAAGGGAAAACAGGCGAAAATTTCGGCGTTGCGAAGTGCAAAATCTTTGTTTTTTTGTTGTGCAACTTTCACAAAAATTTGCTGTTTGTTTTTGATTAATTTAGTGAAAATTACTCTTTTTTTTTTTTTTTTTTTT
>WRKF01000019.1 GCA_009778165.1 Defluviitaleaceae bacterium | reverse complement strand
GCGCTACTATTTTCATTTTGGTTTTTCTGACTTTATTGTTTGTTGTGGCTACAAAGGATACATGATAAAAGAGTATTTTGCGGATTACTTATTACACAATAGCGACATCACCTTCGACTTCTCCACGGGAGCGGGGATGCAAAGCCTCAAAAACAGTGCAGAGCCCTGGCGTGTTACCCTTGTCCACACAGGGCTAAACACTCAAACAGGAGGACGCATTAAACGAGTTGCAGAATATATTAACGGACAGCGTTTTTTGCTAACATATGGCGACGGGGTTAGCGATATTGACCTTGACGCAGTTATTAAGCAACACGCGGAAACAAAGTCCATCGTTACAATTTCTGCAATACAACCTGTCGGTCGCTTTGGTGTTTTAGATATAGAAGGCAACATTGTGAAACAGTTTCAAGAAAAACCGAAAGGTGAGGGCGGTTGGATCAACGGTGGTTTTATGGTTGCAGAGCCGGAGCTTTTAGATTATATAGACGGCGACGACACAATGCTAGAAGTGGGGCCGCTCCAAAAGCTAAGCGCCCAAGGCAAACTGGGGGTCTACAAACACTATGGCTTTTGGCAATGCATGGACACACAAAGAGATAAATATAACCTGGAACAACAATGGAAAAGCGGTGATGCAAAATGGAAGATATGAAAATAGCTGTGTTGGGGTTAGACTTGATTTTTACAAAAAAAGGAACAAATAATGAACTTTAAACAGCATTATACAGAAATTGTAAACACTATAGATACAAATAAAAAAATGGCTTTGCTGAAAAATTGTAACTTAATTATTTTCGGATATAGCACTTTTGGTCGCAATTTCGCAAAAACAGCAAAAGAAATTAATGCAAATTTGGTTGCTTTTTTAGATAATTATTTTAATGGTTTTTGCCAGACAGAGAATGTGCCTATAATAAAACCGGAGAAAATAAACGAGTACGATGATACAATTATCTTTTTGGGGACATTATCTGCTCAGTTTCAAAAAGAAATGAGAGAGCAGCTTATCAGCTTAGGAATTAATGAAAGCAGGATTGTAAATGGTGACGGTATTTCTAGCACTTCGACTGCAGATTTTGAAAAAACGCATTATAACGGCTATGAACGCACATTTAACTTGCTTGCGGACGAGAAATCTAAAAACATACTTTTACAACAGATAAAATCGTTGTTCGGAAAACATGAATTTGAACACTCCAACCCCGACGACCAATATTTTGAAAGTGATGTTATAAGTTTTACAGACAACGAAGTTTTTGTTAACGGCGGTTGCTACGATGGTGCCACAGACAAAGAATTCATAAAAAGAGTTGGTGGTAGTTACCGCTACATATATGCTTTTGAACCCGACCCCAAAAACTATGTAGTAAGTAGCGGAAATTTAAAAGATATAAGGAATTTAGAACTGGTTAACAAAGGTCTGTTTAGTAAAGATGACACCTTGTTTTTTGCGGCACTCGGTATAGGTAGTTCAAAAATAGATGAAACGGCTAAAACTAAAGTACATGTGGTGAGTTTAGATAGCTTTTTTAAAGATAAGCTATACCAACCCACTTTTATTAAAATGGATATAGAAGGGGCAGAGTTGGAAGCCCTAAAAGGTGTAGAAAGCATAATAAGAACAGAAAAACCAAAACTGGCAATATGCGTATACCACAAAATAGAAGATATTTATGAAATACCCGAAATAATACAAAGCTACGGGGAATACAATTTTTATTTACGACGCTATAGACCATCTGATACTGAACTGGTTTTGTATGCTATACCAAAAAAAGGAGCTTAATATACTTATGTCTAAAATTTATGTAAGCACAAGCACATATAATAACGAAGACACTATAGCAAGATCTATAGAAAGCATAATCAACCAAACCCACACCGACTGGTGTTACTGCATATGCAACAACGGCAGCACAGACAAAACGGGGGAGATAATAGAGGAATACGCAAAAAAAGACAACCGCATAAAAACATTTCATATGAAAGAAAATTGGGTTTTTACAGAAGAGTTTAAAAAATTTCTAGAGATTGGGCATAATCTAAACGATGACGAATATCTTTGTTTTTTTGACGGCGACGATACCTACAACCCGGACTTTATGGAAAAAACCCTTGCATTCGCAAAGGAAGAAGACTTGGATTACGTTGTAACCTCATCTAACTTTCTTTATCCAAACGGAACTACAAATATCATCTCCGTTAAAGATTTGGTGATAACAAAAGAAAACTTTATTGAGCTTATGCCCGAATTTTTTTTATCAATAAGTCACGCCATCTGGGGAAAATTATATAGAGGGGATCTTTTGCGTAAGATCCCTATATTTGACGAGAATACTTTTAGGTCTGTGGGTTTTACGTACGATGCATACTTTACTAAAGAATTTTTTAAAAACTCTGTCCGCACAGGATTTATGAGCTATATAGGTTATAATTATTATAGTGGTTTTAGCAAAAACTCTTTATATGCAAATTTTAAGCCGGCTTTCTTAGGGGCTTGCAACATTATTCACGACAAGAGCATAGAAATGCTGGAAGAAAAGGCAACAAAAATAACCGACGAGGCAATTAATATTGCACTGCAAAGATATTGCAGTAGCTTATTTGGTCATTTAAGAGTTATGTTACTGATTACCCCCCAATTGAGCAACATAAAAAAGCTAGAGCTAGTAAACCAAGTGCTGCAATATAAGTATTTAAAACAGGCAGCAGAAAACAAGGTTGGGATGTTAGGTGACGTTTTAAAAGTAATTTATGGTTTTTTAAGTAAGCTACAGCCACAGATGGGTAATTTCAAGCAATTTCAACAGACTGCAAAGAATTACCAAAAGCTGGTCGAACTTGCTAAGAAGTAGGGGGCAGAAGCCTAAAGATCACCCATATATCGGCAGCATTTGCACAAAACAAATTGTTTACGCATGATAACTATCGAAGAATACGATAAACGGACATTCCAGAGCAAAGTTGTCAAAAAGCCCTTATAGAATAAGGGCTTTAAGGCATTCCGCAAATTCACAGGGGTGTCTACAAAATTCAGTCTCCCTTATATCGGCATAAGTGGATAACCGCTCGTACCATTACCTACTTTTGATTATTGAAATATTACTTTGTTACAAGCAGGTCTTCTACCTCTTTACGGGTAAGCCCAGTTACGTCAATAACTTTTTCTATTGTGTCACCAACACCCAACAGATTCCGGGCTACTTTCGCTACGCCTGCACGCTCTGCATCCACCATCTTACTCTGGAGGTCAACGGCGAATTTATATTCACTTGTCAGCCTCGCTCGTTCTCTTTCGTCTTTGCTGATG
>WRKF01000018.1 GCA_009778165.1 Defluviitaleaceae bacterium | reverse complement strand
ATGCAGAAACAGCCATGCTAATCTCCTCCTGTTCCTCACAAATATTTTTGATTATGCTCTTGTCCTCAATGCCTTTTTCTGCTATGACCGCAAGCCATTTTGCAAGCATGGTGTCTTGCGTTTCACCTTTTCCAATACTGCCACTTTCATTAATCATTTTAACAAACGCTTTCATATTGATATAGTGAAGCTCCAAAGCGTCGGTAAAAATTGTGCCATCATCAATGTCTGTTATTTTACAACACTTATGGATTTTTTGACATTCACCCTCGTCCATAGAACCATTTGCAAAAGCTACGCAAATGACAGGCGGCTGTGTTGAATAGTTCTCGCCCGTTTTCAGCTCCTCGCCGTAAGCCCTTGCCCATGAGCGTACCGTCTTATATTTTAGGTCATCAAGGTCGTAGAGATGCATCTCAATTAAAATGGTCGTACCATCGTCAAGCTGTGCCCTTATATCCAATATAGATAATTTATCGTCCTTTGAGTACTTTTCCAAATAAGGATTTACAACAGTAAGGGATTTTATTATGCGCGGGAACTTCTTGTTCGCGAATATGGCGTTGAGCAGAGAAATCAAAAACAGGGTATCGCCCGAGCCGAATATCAGCTTAAAGGCATAGTCCACACGCAAGTCCATCAGTTGGGAAAAATCGATTTCCAAAAGCCAACGGTTATTTTTGTTGCTAGCCTTTTTCATTCGTCAAACCACCGCCTTCCAAATTTTAGGTTGCAGGATTTCTTAATCCCTCCACGCTTATTATAGGTTATTTTGTCCAGTTTTTCAAGCGGAATTTTCCTGCTCATAATGAAAAGCCTATCTCAAATCAAAATCTATATCCTCATTCATAAAGTCAGCCATAGAGACTCTCATAGAGTCTTCGTTAGTTCGTATCAGAACGGGTTTAATCTTGCGTAAAAACCCCTGTATTCCACCGTTTTCTCGTCGCCCCTTTGGAAAAAAGGGCAAAAAAATAATGCAAAACTCATGCCGCTCCGCAGCCGGTTATGTCGTATTGTAGGATTGTGTAGTATTTTTTTGGTATTATTGTCCTCATTTTTTATTATGTTTTGTGAAAACACGCCAAACTCCATTATTTGTTAATGACTCGTAGAGCGAGTTAAATGATATATAAGAAATTGTTAGCATTATTTGTAGCATAAAAAAGTTAGAAGCAGCATTAGAAGTAGCATCATTAAATGATATGTATGCGTTTAAAAACGTCCCTATATGAAAGAACAAAAACATAAGAAAAGATGCAACAATATTTCTATACGACACAACAGCACTATCTAAACATACAACATTATCAATAGTTTTCACAACTTTTAATACTATCAACAAATAGGAAATCCCTATAACACTCGCCAAAAAATGCCAAACAGATAATTGTGTAAAATCTTGATATGATTGTACAGCCATAAGGACTATCTGAGTTACCAATAAAAGTATTACCACAAATTTAGTTAATGTTTTGCATTTTTTTATATTAATTTCATACATTGATATTCTCCAGTCAAATAAATTTATGTGCTTCTCGGTTTTTTAAACAGTCAAAAAAACAAAACCACTTGTGCTAAAAGGTTGAAAGGCAACTACCTTTGCAAATACAGCATTTCAAAGCGTGTTTGCTATAGTTGCACCAGTAGTTATTCAAAGCTACTATAATGCAACTTAATATCGGGAGGCAATAATTTTTCATAATCAAAACAAGAAGATATAATTAAGGGTGCTGGTAAAAATGCAGCTACAATACCAAATATATCAGAAAAAGCGGCAAAAAACAAGAAAACATGTGTTCCAATAAAAGAAAGCATAAATATACACAATCTGCCGTACAAAGAAATTTTTTTGTAAGCTGATTTTAGCTGCTGCACATCTTCTATGTTTTTTAAATTTTTCAAAAAAAGTGTTTGATAACATAAAACCGTTATCATGCCAAACACAATTGCAATATTACCAAATACACCATATCTAAATAAAGTATAATCCCCAAATATCAATAATGTGATTTTTAGAAAAAAAGAGAAGTATCCCAAAAAAAACATTACTTTAAATATTTTTTTAATACTCGAGATATTAACTGTCATTTCATTTCCTCAAAGATGAAAAAAGTGTAATATATGGGCTATAAAGATGGTTTGTTAGCTTTTAATATAATTACAACGAGCCATATTTCATAATGCCACGAACATTATATTTCAACTACTACGCTATTAAGCGAACAAAATCGAAGCCCAATACAGCCCCTGCAACGCCGCCGATTACAAGAAGTACAATTCTAATTTTCAGGGATACATTAAGGTCGTAATTTACATCTGCAAGTGTACTAATTATTGTGTTCATCGACGAGTTTGCAATAATAACCCCGACATACATCCCGATTATCATTCCAGAAATCTGTAATACAGTATACATTTCGGTTCTTTTCTCCTATCCTATAAAAACAAAAATTAACAAAATATGAAGCGATAACTTATTTCGGATACGCAATAGGAAAGTAAACTTTCATATCAATCTCACCCGTGCCGGGGGCAACCTCATATGTTGTTGCTAAGTTTGCTAGATAGTTTTCTTTCTCTATATTAAAGCAATTTTTTAGTTATTTAGCTTCCAAAATTAAGTTTGATCGGCTTTTTAATAGCCCTTCAAAACTACTATCTGCTAACATTATAAAGCCATAAGGTCCCAAAGCTAACGCAGGTGCAAGCAAATCAGAAAATGCCCAAACATAAATGCAAATATAAGAAAAAACAAAAAATGCAACAAACAAAATAAGTTTGCCGAAAAAAAGAAATTTATCTTTAATAGATGGCAGGTATTGTTCGTTGCTTATTTTCTCTAATCCGCCCCAAAAAACGTATTGGTAATATAATACATGAAAGATACCAAGTACAGCCATAACATTTAAAAAGAAACCATAATTTAGCGGATTACGGTTCATATATATTAACAGCAAAACTTTGCAGAAAAAAGCAAAATATCCTAACAATAGTAGTGCTTTAAGTATTTTTTTTATGTTTGAAATATTTATTTCCATATTTGCAAAACACTCCTTTCCTAAACACAAATTTATACATCAGGGAACACTTCCTCCATCGGAACGCACTCCGAAATTGGTGTGTTCATCCCCTTTATAATGGAACCATCCATTCCCGGGATTGACATTATTATAGTAATAGCAGACGGTGCAATATAGTTCGATAAACTGAGTATGTTTGTCCATACCTCATTATATCGCATATTTCACCGTTTGTCATTTTTT
>WRKF01000017.1 GCA_009778165.1 Defluviitaleaceae bacterium | reverse complement strand
GTATGGATCTATAATAGAAAATCTTATAAAGCAATCCTAGTATGCTATGGTGTTCTGTTTTTGTGTCTCTTTAAAACCCTTTCAAATCACTGTTATCTTTCAAGCCTTGAGACCACCAAAGCACGGAAATCAATTTTCACCACCCCCCAAAACCTCAGAACCGGTGGTCAATAAGACCGAAGTAAAGTGTATATGTGTGAAATCATGAACATATTCTCCGCATGAACAGTTAATATTTCATAGTCTTTAGATAATCTGCGAGAATAGTTCGCCCATGCAAAAGTTCGTTCCGCAGCCCAACGCTTGGGGCTTACACCAAACAGGGGCTAAATTTAGGGGTTTATTGACCACCGGTTATAAGGTTGAGAGATTTTACAAATCACTCGAATTAGCTATTCCTTTTCACAAAATACAAATCCGCAGTTCGTTTAATTGTTTATTAATATCTATTGTGCCAGGAAAAATTTCGGTAGATATTACCAAAAACTCTGTTTCTTCACTAATATATTCCGCAAATATGGTTGCTGTTTCCTGTATGTTTAAATCATAATTTTGTACAAAAAAATATTCGCCGCCTTTTGCGACAAAATTGGCTTTCTTTTTTGGGATTTCCGCAAAAATGTAATGATTTGTAGTGTTTTTCGTGTGTACAAGCAAATATCCATATTCTAGCGAGCCTTTTTCGTAAGGTAGTTTTAAAAAATTTTCCTCTGCTTCTTTTTCGTTTTCGTATGGGATGGTGTAAAAAAATTTTTGTGGCAATTTATATTTATAAATTTCCCCAATCGTACATTTGTTTTGCCGCTCTATTGCATCTTCGAAGAATTTTACATAATTTAAGCCGTTTTTAATTACACCCATTTTTTTATGTGCAATTTTTTTGGTGTGTTCCAAAAATGATTTGAAATTTATAATATCGCCGTTTCCCAAAAATTCTTTTAATTCTTTGAGGGGTACGTCCATCTCTACCGCCAGTTTTATAAGTTCTATTTTGTAAGCGGATGTGTAGTCGTAGTATCTATAGCCGGAGCTTGGGTCAACATGTGTTGGTAACAGAACGCCAACCTTTTCATAATAACGCAAAGACTTTATGTGAACCCCGGACAATTTTGCCATTTCCCCAATTGATAGCAAGTTTTTTTTCAACTTAAATTCTCCTAAATAAAAAAGTAAAAAAGCGATCCCTTGACACCCCATAGCGGTATATTTTATAATATTATAGCACAACAAGAGTTGATACGCAAAATAGGAGAAACAATGACTTTAAAACAAGGCAATCTAACAATTAGAGAGGCCCTTTTTTCTGATGCAGAGCAATTATGTGAATGGTGGGGTAACGGCAAAATCATGGCACATGCCGGCTTCCCAAACGGCCTGCACACCGATCCGGAAAAGCTACGCAACAAACTTATCAACGCCACCGATAACTTTCGTATTTTTATAATTGAGTTACACGGCGAGCCTATAGGTGAAATGAACTACAAAAAATTGGACCGAGATACTGCCTCAATCGGTATAAAAATTTGTGATTTCACAAAACATAATCAGGGGTTGGGTACAACATTACTAGCTATGTTCATTGATGCAATTTTTAGGCGCTATGGCTACCAAAAAATCATTTTAGATACAAATGCAGAAAATAAACGTGCAATACACACTTATCAAAAATTGGGCTTCAAAATTATTAAAACAAACAAAGACTCTTGGCAAAACCAACTCGGTGAGATGCAATCTTCCGTTGATTTAGAGCTAAAAAAAGAAGATTGGAATTATACAGCCATTTAACTTGGAAATGCTCCGTTTTCAAGTTAAATGGCTGTGTAGGCAATTCCTATGTTACCGTTCCCATATAGATATACCCATTTTTCTCAGGTGGAGTGGTTTCTTTCTGATAGTGAAAAGTATCACTTTCTTTGTATATATGGCAAAGAGCTATCCCTAAGTCTATGTAGGACATTTTGTTAAACATAAGCCCCGTTATAAAATTGAGTTTCTTGCAATAGCAGTGAATTTTGCCGTTGTCAGCTACAAAAAACCAATTTTGTGCATTTGCACCGCTCGGTGCAAGCCTTGCTGCTTCTAAGCGTTCATCTGTTCCATCACTCATTTCAGATAGAGGTTTTCGCTTAAAATCAGAAACATTGCGATGCGGTGACTCCAAGGGTTTACCGAAGGACATACATATAACAAAAGGCAATAAACTCGCTTCTTTTTCATGCGGCTTCGATAACCCCAACCAACAACTACCCAAACCCGCTTCAGAAAAGAATAAGTCTAGTTGCTGGCCAACAAACCCGATGTTTTCTAAATAACCGTCCTTTTCCTCGCTGCCAAAAAGAAGATAATGCGGTGCGGACACACCACCGATAAATGATTTGGTCTTTTCTACAATTTCAACCGAATATTTTATATTTGGATAGAGAGGCACAAGGTCGGCAATTTGTACTTTAACACTTTCTAATGTTGCGGTGTCAAGTTTTTCCGTGTTATATTTTCGTGTCGATTTTCGTTTTCGTATTATTTCATTCATTAGCTAATCCTCCTTGCGGTGTGAGTTTGATTTAATGGCTGTAACATAAAACTTTCTGTTGCGTGGCGGGTCAAATTCGCAAAAATAAATACCCTGCCATGTGCCAAGTACGGGCTTACCGCCGACAACGATTATTGTTGCACTTGAACCTACGGCGCTCGCTTTTAGGTGTGCTGAACTATTGCCTTCCCCATGCCGAAACTCTGCACGGTCAGGAAAGGCTTTGTCTAGCCCAATAAGCATATCGCGTACAACATCAGGGTCGGCGTTCTCGTTGATGGTAATACCTGCCGTGGTGTGCGGGCAAAACACAACAGCAATCCCGTCTGTTACACCACTCTTTGTTATGGCTTCCCGCACTTGGGTTGTTATGTTGTAAAAATTCTCTTTTTGTGTAGATAAACTATATTCAAACATAATGCACTCCTTTACTCCTTACTCTGTAGCAAATTTATAGCAAACGTCTTTTCAGCCCGTGGGTGCTATAGGTTTTTGGGGATTGCTTTAGGGTCTGTCTAATATCTCTTTTGTGCGTTTTATAGCAGTTCCGTTTTAAATTAGCCCTTTAAATTCACACTAAAACTGCTGAATTTAGGAAGCTATTCCACTTAATTTTATTTTAAAAAGGGCT
>WRKF01000016.1 GCA_009778165.1 Defluviitaleaceae bacterium | reverse complement strand
GAACGAACTTTTGCATGGGCGAACTATTCTCGCAGATTGTCTAAAGACTATGAAATATTAACTGTTCATGCGGAGAATATGTTCATGATTTCACACACACATACTTTACTTCAGTCTTATTGACCGCCGGTTCTAAGTATGGTTATGTTATCCCTACTGATGTTGAAAAATATGATTCGTTAAGGTTTTTTTCAAATCTTAACAAATATGCAAATAAACAACTCTCTCTAACAATAGCACCTACTTTAGATTGCAATATGGCTTGCCCTTACTGCTATGAAAAAAGAAGAGAAGTGAAGATGAGCAGTACCGTTAAATCAGCTCTTTGTGAGTACGCTGAAACCTACTTAGAAAAAAATGACTGCAAGGCTTTAAATGTAGTTTGGTATGGAGGGGAACCCCTGTTAGAAATTGATACTATAGTTAGTTTAAGCCAAAATTTTATTAAGATTTGCGAGAAATTAAATATACCTTACAATGCTGTAATTATAACCAATGGGGTCTTACTTGATTTAGAAACCGCTTTAAAGTTGCGTAATGATTGCAAGATTGAAAGGGTTCAAATCACTATTGACGGCATGCCTGAATACCATAATAGCCGCAGGGTATTAAGAGATGGTCGAGATAGCTTTGATATAATCCTCAATAACATTGAGGATTGCAAAGATATTCTACAGATACTTGTAAGAGTTAATGTTGACAAAAACAACTTACTTAATATTGAGCAACTTATGAAATTTTTTTTAAATGAAAAAAAATGGGTTAAAAACCCTTTTGTTAGTCTAGCACCGGTAGAAAATTACAATGAAAATGCATACTGTAGCAGTAGCAATGTTTGTTTGACCAGCGAAGAGTTTGCTGAGGTTGACTACAAGCTAGTTGAGAGCATAAACGATATTTATATTAAAGAAGATATCAAAGGGCATATAAGTAGGTTACTTTATCCCGCTGTAAAATATAATTTTTGCGGTGCTGTTATACTCGGAAATTATGTTGTTGACCCCGAAGGAGACCTATACACATGTTGGAATCTTATAGGGGTAAAAGAAAAAAAAGTGGGTTCGATACTCAATAAGCAAAATATAACCACCGAATATATGAAGTGGCTTTTAGACGAGCCAGACGGCAAGTGTATCTCATGTAACTTGTTACCAATATGTGTGGGTGGTTGTCCTTATGAACGACTTGTTAATGATCAAACTAAATGCGAGAAAAGGGTTTATAATTTCAAAGAAAAATTGTTAATTGCATATCAAAACTACCTTGAAAATTCAAAGGTAAGTAACAATAACATAGAAGTTAAGCTATAGTTTTTTGATCCTAAGACCATGGCAATTCCGCTTGGTACGTTCTTTCTTCAAAAAAATACTAAGCGGAATCGCTTCCTTAATTCGGCGGTTTCAAAAAGTATAAAGACAATAAAAATATGAAACTACTATAAGAACTTATCTCCTACAATAAATCAAAAAGGATAGGTTCTTATATAATACTTTAAACGGCATCTAGCACATATAACGCCATACACGGAAATGAAAGGAGATATTTTTATGAAATCATTAAACATAAGGGTTGTAATGTTTTTCCTCTTAGGCATTTTTGTTTTTTTAAATATGGTTTCACTGCCTAATTATCAAGCGTTTAATTTACCACATCGTGATTATCTCCCGATTTTTTATACCCTTTACTCTTTTGGTATAATATTTTCTATGGTTGCACTCGTTCTAATTTTCTTTATAGATTTTGAACAGTTAAAATTAAAGTATTGGCTTGTATCTTGTTTTGTTGGTATAATATCTATGTTTACTATAAGACCCATATCAATATACAGTGTGCAGCAGATTACCCTAGGTGTATCCATGTTTTTTGTGTGTTTATCTATACCAACATTGTCAAAACCATTGGAAGAGGAAGAAAAAATACGGATTTTCACCCCTTCTAAATCTTATGGTATTCCACAAGACATAGTTGTAGGTTTTCTAATATTTATGGTGCTTAGTGCAATTGGTACAAACCCGGGTATAGCCGGTTCGATTGCTTTGATTCGAGGAGAGGTTGCTTTTAGCACTTTGTTACATTCTTTCATTGGGGCAACAAGCGTAGGTATTTGGGAAGAAGTTTTTTTTCGTATGTTTTTGGTTTATCTTATTATGAAACTTAACAACTACAAATATGTACCCTTTGTTGTGATGTTGTTAATAACATCACTATTGTTTACTTTGGTTCATTTTGTTGATCTTATAATAGTTTCCGGTTTGGATTCCGTTTCATTATCAGATATTTTTGCGGTTATGGTAATGTCAAGTACACTTTTTATTTTGGCTTTAAAGAGAAGCCTTTTTGCTGCTGTTTGGTTACATTTTTTGTTTAATTTTTTAAGGTTTATTCTTGTTTGACAAAGGATTATACACTAAATTAACCGCAATTGTGAAACACTGTAAATTATTTAGCTTCCAAACCATAAGACTAACTATGAAATGTCAACCCCTTTTTTAAAAAAATTAAAATTTTTTTAGGTAAAAATCAGGCAAAAAAGAGTACACAAATAAAACCCACGGTTAAAACGTCAAAAATGGGGATAAATGTTAGTAAGGTCTATAAGGTCGTTGCTCCTTCAAGACAACCCAGATAATTTGTAGCAGTTTGCGTTGGACACCAGCTAAAGCAACGTAATGGTGTTTATCTTCCGCTTTTTTGCGGTCGTAGTATTCTCTCAAGTGTGTGTCGTTATTTATAGCAACAAAGGCAGCAGTGTAAATGGCATAGCGAAGGTAAAGAGAAACTCTCTGATATTAAGTATGCATTATATGATTGGATGTCGGTTGACCCTTTGAAGATACCTGAGTGTAAATCATGTGTGTACTTACCTAACTGTGGCGGTGGTTGTGGAGTTGTTAGCTATAACAAAACCAAAACATATCATTCTGCCGGGTGTTTTAAAGTTAAGGGAACTATAGAAAAGCAAGTATTAAAATATGTTGAAAGCATTATGGAAAGTGAGGTAAAAAAAGATGCAACAGGATAATAAACAAAAAAAGAAAAAATCTTTTGTATTGATAGCATTATACTAAATACCCTTGAAAAAGCTCCTTATATATGATATAATATTCTTATGGCATATCCAACAAAATTTAGAGAGCGTGTATTAGAATTCATA
>WRKF01000015.1 GCA_009778165.1 Defluviitaleaceae bacterium | reverse complement strand
ACACACACACACACACACACACACACACACACACACACACACACAGCTTCGTTGGTGCAAGTAATACAAAGGTACGTGTTTTGCCCATTATTATGATATTATCGAGCATATTTATTTGGTATCTAAATGTGGTCGGTTTTTTTGTGTTTTTTTTGTGATAGAAAAAAAGATAAAAAAAATACTTGAAAATATAATGGATATGTGCTATTATGTGAATATGGTGTACAACCATAATAACAAAACAAAAAGTGACAAATTAACGACAAAAAGACAAAAACGTTTGTCGTGGCTATAGGGTAGGGTTGTTTTTTCAGGAAAACAATAGATAGTAGTGAGTAAAGAAATAATAATCTATTCGCAAAAGGGTTCTTTTGCGAATAGATTTATACAAAATATAGGGACAAGATGTTTTGGGGTTTTTTAAAAACATTTAGATAAAAAACCATAAAAAACTCTTGTTATGTTAAGCGAGGCATTTACAATGGAAGAAAGAAGAATAGCATCAGCGGTTATTAAACGTATGCCCAGATACTACAGATATTTGGGGCAACTCATCGATAACGGTATTAAAAAAACGTCGTCCAAAGAGTTATCCGCGCTAATGAACATTACTGCTTCTCAAATCAGACAAGATTTGAACAATTTTGGTTGCTTTGGGCAGCAAGGATACGGTTACGACGTAAACAGCTTGTATTTGGAAGTAAAAAAGATTTTAGGCATAAACCACGCCCATAACATGATAATAGTAGGCTGTGGTAACCTCGGGCAAGCCCTTGCAAATTATAAAAACTTTGGGAATCGAGGTTTTAACGTAATAGGTATTTTTGACAAAAACCCCGAAACGTTTAAAGTTTCAATAAGAGGTGTATCGGTTTCCGATATTGAGGAAATGCCGCCGTTTTTGAAAGACAACGAGGTAGATATAGCTGTACTGACCTTACCAAAAGAGGCTGTGTATCAGGTAGCTACTTTGCTTGTGGATCACAACGTGAAAGGCATTTGGAACTTTTCCGGTATGGAGCTTGTGTTACCTGACAGAAGTGTTATAGTTGAGAATACCCAGCTAACAGACAGTCTAATGACGCTTGCTTATAGGCTTAATGACAGAAGGCAACTGGAAAAACACAGGGATCAGCTAAGGGATTCCATGAAGACAGTTAGATAACCCTCTTTGAAATGTCATTGCGTAGCTTTTTTTAATCGGCTACGCAATGACACCAAATATTTTTACGAAAGAGAAAGGGGTACTCCCCTTCCCTCTGTGTGTCTACAAAACCAACAAGCGATTTTTATTATTTCGGAAGCCAAAAAAGCCTTGATTAACCACCTACCGATTGCTCGGAGGGAATAATCAAGGCTTTTTTGTTGCCTTTTTATCCGTTTCCAGGATAGCCCTAATATAGGCTAGACGCTCGCAACTAGCCTAGCAACGGTATTCTATGCCGTAACTAGGTTTTTGTGTTTATCAAAATGTGTACTACCTATGCAAGTTTCTCTCTTTGCGTCTTCAAATTTTTGTTTTATCTGATACCGTTCTATAGGTACAGGGCAGTCGCTAATTCTTTCAACTCTCCCCGTAATTTTATCTACTGCCATCGAAAACGCAAAGTTAGGATTATGTTCATCGTGCCAAGAAAAAAACACGAAGTAATCATCTTTCTCTTTCACAAAATAAGCCACTTTCGTAGTGTATTCAGTTGATTCCAACAAGATTTGCCTTGCTTTTTCAATTGTATTTGTCATTGTCCGCTCACCTCAACAATTGCGTTTAATATATCTTTTTTATTTGTTATTTTCGCATTATCAATCCGTAATAGACCAAATTTTTCAGGAACACTTTGTTTGAAATAATATGAAACATCAATCTCGTTACTTTGCGGGTCAACGTATCTAGTTGTTCCGTTAATGTTTTCAGCAATGAAAACATGAGCACCGCCGCTTTGCCATTGAGTATAGATTATGTGTCTTGCTCCTTCACCAACATCTCTTACCATCTGTTTAATTGTCCGCTCACTAAGGTTGTAAGCAAAATGCAAGGGTTGCCCATTAGCATTGACAAATATAGCGTTGCTACGCTCGTATTTATCAATACCTATTGGTTTAGGTCTAGCTTCTACGTCATAACCTCTGCGTCTAAGTTCATACGCTTGCACACAGCGTTGACAGTTTTTGTTATACATGTTACCGGGTTCGATTATGTCAAATTTCGGATTTGTTCCCGCAAGAGCTACCTCAACGGTAGGGATGTTTAATGTTTTCCTGCTTTCAGTTGAGATTCCCTCAATCGGTAAATTTTCCAATATGCTAGAGTTATCATTGTTATTCATGTTGTTATTATACCCTATATCTGCGTCATTTGCAACCTCTGAGCTATTCACCTGTCCAGAGACTTCCACAATGCTTCTTTAGAGTTAGAGGGTCCCAATTTTCAATTTCAACATGGTGGAATAGTGGAATAGCTATACTATTACCCCGTCGTTAATTGAGTAAACTTTGCTGCAAATATCTCTTGTGGCTAGGTCGTGCGTAACGATTATACAAATTTTGTCGCGAGATATTTCTTTTATTGAAGCATGGAGCGTGCCTATAGCTTCCGAGTCCAGGTTGGATGTGGGTTCGTCGAAAATCAAAATGGGCTTGTTTGCATATAATGCACGTGCAATCCCCATACGTTGAGATTGGCCACTGGACAGTGCATTGGAACCTTCTCCAATAACGGCATCAAATTTGTTTTCCAATGATAAAATAAAGTCGTATATACCCGCTGCTTTTGCCGCTTGTTCCATTTTTGCTTTGTCAACATCGGCAGACATGCAAATATTTTCAGATATGCTGCCGCTAAACAAAAAGTCGCTACTGGGGACATAAGCGATATAGTTTAAAAAATCTCGTGCTACTCCCCCACTGCCTTTTAATGTAATATTGCCGGCACTTGGTTTATAAAAGCCCATTAAAATCTTGGTGAGTGTGCTTTTTCCGCTACCGCTTTCGCCGATTATGCCTGCTATATCTCCCGGCTTCATTTGCAATGATACACCTTTTAATACTTCTTTGTCGTCATAAGAAAAGCTGAGGTTTTCTATGGCTAAACCTTCTAACCTACCTATATTGCTTGCGGGTTCTTCATTTGCTTGCGGCATAT
>WRKF01000014.1 GCA_009778165.1 Defluviitaleaceae bacterium | reverse complement strand
TAGGAAATATAAAACGTCCTTCTGTAAAATTACTGCCAGTAATACCGTTAACCAAGCCTCGAAAAATAAATTCTTTCGACATTGTAATTTTGAATGCTTCATCATTTAGGGGGTCAACTAGGTTGTCTTTCTGTTCTTCCAGTATATCTAGAATTAGAGCAGGATATTCACCCCATGTATCCTCCGTTTCTAACGATTCAGATCTTCCTGTTGTTTTGTGGTATTCCTTTTCTTCTCTTGTCATACAACCTCCTTGCTTTATATTGTAACTTGTTTAGCCTAATAAATCAATAATATTTTCTTTTTAGTCACAAACTGAATTTCCGTGACTCGGACATCTTTCGCTTGTTTCGCTACCCGGCATATTGTATAATGGGATTATCTTTTTGCTCACATGATATTTTTGATATAGAGTCACACATAGAGAGTGACATAGAGAGTGACATAAAGAGTTTCATAGTTCGCATTAGAAAAATGTTTCCACGAGCAATTCTTATCGATTTTCAAAAGCTCAACCAAGGTTTTTCACCATTTCTCACTTAACATGTAAATCTTAAAAGCAGATTCGGCAACTTTTTTTGCTACGCCCAAACGTTCAAAAATACGGCAAAAAAATCAAAGGAAATATAGCAAATTAAATTTTCGTTGTCCCTTCTAAAGGCAAACAGTTCCTATAAGTTTTTCACCTTCTTTTTATTAAATGCAGACGGCACCAAGCGATACGCTTCTTTCTTGTCTGTCTTAGTTATGTATCGTGTAGCTATTCGCTCATTGCAGTTTGGGCAAAATATCGCACCATAATATTTAGAAAAATCCAAAACACCGCCAATTATGCGGTCATTGTACATCTTCACCAAGTTACTCTCCCCCACCTTCTGATAATGGGCAATGAGGGTTTTGCAATAAGCACAACTAACCGCTAAAACATGGCTGCCGCGGATTTTTTTACAGTTTGGATTTGGGATAATATTCACAATAGCTTCCTCAACCCAACCTCTAATACTTTTGTACTCTCCACCATAAATTTTTTTGCTCTAATGTGGGCGGAGCTGTTTAGCTCTCCTTTTAGGATAGATAACAAAGCAACCTGTTGCACGTACATATCATCCACGCCTGTGGCATCAAAAACCATCTCCTTGCCCTCTTTTGTATTTACATACACATTCCCGCGCAAAAAATCGTTTTCTATTAAAATAACTCCCTTTTCTCCAACTATTTCACTGGGACAATACGCCGCGGCTACCTTTGATACAGTAAGTGTTGCGTTAAATTCTTTGTAACCTAAGATAAGGGTTGTTGTAATATCGTTTGTGTCCGGGAAACTGACGCTGTGGGAGCTAACCGTATCCGGAAAACCAAACAGATCTATACAAGCGTAAACTACATACACACCCAAATCCGGCAAAGCTCCGCCCCCAAACTCTTTGGAAAAAGAAGAATTTGGTTGCCCTGCCCTATATTCATCGTATTTAGAAGAATAGCGCATATAGTTAAAAGCCACATGTCTAATGGGTTCGATTTTGCTCAAAGATTCCCGCACAGCATTTATAGCGGGATTATAAAACAAGCGCAATGTTTCCAGTACAAAAACGCCTTTTTTTTCTGCAAGTTCAAGGACTTGTTGCAATTGAACACTGTTGCTAAAACAGGGTTTTTCGATTAATACGTGTTTGTGAGCCTCTATACAAATCATGGTTTGTGAAAAATGGAAAATGTTCGGGCTTGCTATATACACCACATCAATATCGGGGTTTTTTACAAGCTCGTTCATATCGGTATACACCATACCTTTTATATCACTGTTATTATCATAATTGTCCAAAAACTCTCGGCCGCGGCTACTGTCCCTGGAAAGAACAGCGATGGGCGAAAAACCCGCCTTTATGGCGGCTTTTGTGAATTGGTGTGAAATTTGGGCTGTGCCTACTATTGCAAGATTCATATTAATATCTCCAAATTATAGGGCGTGTTAGCTTTGCCACGCCCTATCTTTTTTTTATACATTAACCATAAATTATACCGATTTTGGAGCTTTTACTATTTTTTGCTGCATACGCTGCTCTTTCCAAATATAGTCCAGTATATATTTTTGTGCTTCCATTGGTGGCTTTATAAATTGTACACGATACTCAAACAGAAAATTTGTACCCAGCGACTCTACTTTATTTATTATCTCGCCCTTAACACTCAATTCCTTTCCATCTAATACAAAATGCACGTTTATAACATTTTCTTTTTCCAATTTTTGGTTAGAGTAAAAGTGGATTCCCCCTCCGCTAATATCTATCAAAGTACCGGGGTAACTTTCCGAATCTTCTTTCGGTTTTTCCTCAGCTGTAAGAGCTTCAAAACTATCCAAAAATTCTTCCAGGCTTCCGGCTTTCATTAAATCAGGGTTTATGGTAGGTTTTAACTTGCTCTTAGCCGAAACTTTCTTTGCCTCTTTCGCTTCCAAGTCAAACTTTATATCCATAGTTTTGTAAAGACGATAAAACTGGCGTCTTTGTACCTTATCTCCCTCGTCCAATACTTTTATAGCCGCAAGAACCACGCCATCCTCGTCTATATGTTTAAGAAAGCTACATTTATACTTCACAAGATAGCGGTTTGTGTAAGCTACTATCAAAAAATTGCCCTTATGTTTTGATAAATCCAAATCAACACCGTATTTTCGCGGAATATACATCAGTACGGTCTTGCTTGCTCTGTTATAGTCATATATTTTGCTTGTATAAGCAGTTTCTTTGCTAACAGTAGCTGCCAACGTTACATCCAATAATGTTCCTTCTTTTAAACCTAACACTTTTGACATTCCTTTCTATAATCAATTGTTTTCATATGTCTTCACAAAAACAAATATATATATTTAAAAATATTTAAAAAATAAAAAATAAATACATAAAAATTCACTTCATGCAATTCACTTCATGCGGTGATTATAGCATATAGGAAAAAATATTGCAACTGTTTACATAGAAAAAACATCAAAAGATATTTTTACATTGACCTTTGCAACGTATGCGTATATATATATATATATA
>WRKF01000013.1 GCA_009778165.1 Defluviitaleaceae bacterium | reverse complement strand
CTCAATTACCTTTTTATCTCCACACATTCGCCATTCATTCTTAATGATATGGACGATGTTAATTTAGTGCGGATTTATAATAGTGATAAAATTATTAGCGGAAGCGAGTTTTATCATGTTCCTGATGAATGGAGTAAGGTGAAAAAGAAACTCAATCGCTCTTTATCTGAGGCTATTTTTGCCGATAAGGTTCTTTTGGTAGAGGGTGAATCCGAGTGTATTTTATTTGAGAGAGTGTTATCTCAAATAGACCCTTATTATGAATCTAAAGGCATATGTGTGGTTTCTGTTGAGGGCATTGGTTTTTCGCCTTATTTTGAAATCTTATCCAAGCTAGGTATTAAGTGTGTTATGCAAACAGACAATGACATTACAAAGGTAAAAGGTAAAGATTTGTATCAAACGCTTGGTTTTTCAAGAGTAAATAAGTTAGTAAAATTGCTCGATGGTAACATAGAACTATTACCAACGAGTGCATCACTTTCTGCTGAAGAAGCGTCCAACTATGCAAAAAGAAGTCGCTATAATGACAATAAGACAATTCTTGATGGTTTTCGCACGTCATTCGGTATTTATCTTTCTCGCTGTGGGTTAGAGGAAGATTTATATGAATGCTTGGACGAAAGGCTTGTTGATTTGATTGAGATTGACCCGGTTAAGCATCTTAAAAAATCAAAACAACATAACATGGTTGAATTGGTGAGCAAGCTTGAAAAGGAAGATTGCGATAAAATCTACAACCATTACAATTTTGCTTGCCTAAAGGCGGTGCAAGAATGAGATTTACACAAGTCAACTGTAGCGAGCTAATAATTAACGGAATATCACTATCTAAACAACAAACAGAAATTGTAAAGCATGATGGCAATATTGTGGTTAGCGCAAGTGCCGGAACAGGGAAAACACGCACTATGGTTTCAAAAATAGTCTATGATTTGGAGCGGAATAAAACTCATAAAGTTATTGCAGCAATTACGTTTACTATTAAAGCGGCGCAAGAAATTCGTGACCGCCTTGTTGTTGATGTTTCGCAAAACTTCATAGGAACAAATAACAGTTTTGCTATTGAGGAAATTATTAAGCCGTTTATGAAAGATGTATACGGAGAAGAATATGCCAAAGATTTTGATACTGATTATACAAATGAAAATTATCTTTTTGACTCTTTTAATGACGGAATAGAGTTCATACGCTCAAATGGCATAATTTCAAAATATTGCACTCATAGAAATTGCAGAGTTCATGGCAAGGATTGTTCCTCAAATAAAACTAATTTTGTTTTCGAGTTAGCTTTGTGTATTATTAAAAAATCAGAGGCTTGCAGATTATTTTTACAGGCAAAGTATTTTGGTATATACATTGATGAATATCAAGATTGTGATTGCGAAATGCACAACTTGTTTATGTATATATGTAATAATTTAGGCATACGAACTTTTTTAGTTGGCGATGATAAGCAGTCGATATACAGATGGCGTGGTGCAAAGCCAGATTTATTTGTTAGTATAACTAAAGATAGCACTTTTAAGCATTTTATGCTGACCGAAAACCACCGTTCATGTAAGAGTATTCAAAACTACTCTAATTTGTTGTTCGCAAATACTGCTGACCTTTATGAAAAATCTAAAAATAGAAACGAAATAATTGTAGTTGATAAAAGTGTCGATGATTGGGCTAAGATGGTAGTCGAGTTGCTCAACAAAGACAAATCCACGGCGTTATTAAGAAATGCAAACAAATATACGAAAAACAACAAAGGCGGAGCAAAAGATGGGGCAGAAAGGCTTGCCAAAAAAGGTATTGATGCTGTTTTTATACCAGAAGCACCAATAGAGCAAATAACAACAAAGACAGCGTGGTTATATATGGCAGTTGCGAGGTTTATATTGTTAGATGATTTCACTGTTTTTGATTTTATCAATGAAATTCCTGTTGAGGGTGACGTGGAAAGCAAGCCTGTAAGCACGATTAGAAAGTGTTTGACTGCCATTGAAAAAGTTTTTGAAGATAAGCAAAAATTTAGCGAAAAATTCAAATCAATTTCTCAATTATTTGGCTATACATCAGCGAATACCTCTGACAAGAATATTGATAGACTGTTCGAAACTGTGAATGACAAGCAATATACTGTATCGGTAGATACAGATTTGCCATTGCACTGTGCTATGAGCCTTCATAAATCAAAGGGACTTGAATTTGACCAAGCAGTTATATTTTTAGAGGATTATGCACATAACGGCAAGGTTGAACCATCCCATATCAATAACCATTATGTCGCCTGCACAAGAGCTAAGTCAAAGCTAATTATTGTTGACACATCACATAGTGATGCAAAAGCTATGTGTGACAAGCTTACAGAGCTATTTGCAAACGTAAGCCCTAACGATTTTCTCTCAAAAGCACCTGTATCACAAAGTTAATAAAATTTTTCAGAGAGAATTCTATGCGTAATGACATCAAATGAAACGTACAGAGCAAGCGTGCTATACACAGTAAGAGCGGACGCTAAAAGCGGATAATTCATAATGAGTATCCGCTTTTAGTGATATTGTTACATTGTCTTGATGTCAGCTTATAAACTTGCCTCATTTTTACCCTTACTCGGATTTGTCAATTGCTTGGCTTTACGCTCGACATTATAGCGTTCACGCTCTTGTTGTTGCCGTATGACTTCATCAAAATAAAAGATATAATACTATTGGTGCTGTTTGGGCTATTAGCGAATGCAGACGAGTGGGTGGAAATAGAAGTATTTGGAGAGGAGCACGAGGAATTTTTGCGTGAGTATTTGGAGTTGCCGAACGGAATACCTTCCCACGATACAATCCAAAGGGTAATGGCAGTTGTGCTGGTTGAAAGACCGCATTATGGTATGAGTATTAAACAGCGAGGAAGGCGATAAAATACAAAAGTTTCTGGCGATAGATGGAAAAACGCAAAGAGGAAACAGAAATAAAAATCAAAAAGCCAATCATA
>WRKF01000012.1 GCA_009778165.1 Defluviitaleaceae bacterium | reverse complement strand
TAAACTCATATTTTTAGTTACTTCGTAGTTATATTCACGTATTTTATGAATATCTTCAATTGTAAAGTTATGACTAATATTTAATTTCATAGCTTATAAATGCTCCTTTAATAATACGGTCGGGGAATATATGTCAATAGATGTATCAAGATATATTCTAGGTTTACGCATTGCTAACTCCCCTCATTATCCGCCTTAACTTGGTTGTCTATAGCCCTGTTAACAAACCCGTTCAAGCTCTCCCCCTTCTCGGCTGCATGGGCTTTTAGGGTTTCTTTTTTGCCTTTGTAGACTGTAATTCTTAAGCTATCGTAATTGTTTTTCATGTATTTATTTACAGCTTTTTGACTTGCCTTTGTTGTTGGCATTAACACCACCTCCTATTATTCACTTATTATACCAAAAAAATCTATCTGTTCAAATAGAAATATTGCACAAATATATCTGTACAAATACTCTGTAATTTTAGTAAATATTTTCCCAAAAAAACTATTGACATATCTGTACAGATATATTATAATATATCCAGAAAGTTGAAAAAGCAAGAAAAGACTTGCAAGTACGAATAAAAACAAAGTGGCAAAGACCACAATATAATTTTATAAGGAGATAATACAATGACATACTTTACAACAACACCAACCACACTTGAGGAACTTAAAAAAGCATACCGCAAGCTAGCAATCCAGCACCATCCAGACGCTGGAGGCACAAAAGAGGCTATGCAAGCTATAAATAACGAATATGAATTACTTTTCAGTAGAGTAGGACACATACACACAAACGCAGAAGGCGAAACCTACGAAAAACAAACTTCCGAAACGCCAGAATATTTTATAAACATAATAAACGAATTAATAAGGTTTGAAGGCATAACAATAGAAATAATGGGGAGTTTTATATGGATAAGTGGCAACACAAAACCATACAAAGAGCAGTTGAAAGCCTTAAAATTCCGTTGGTCAAGCAACAAACAAAGCTGGTACTTAGCACCAGAGGATTATAAAAGACGTAGCCGCACAAAATATAGTTTGCAAGATATACGCAACATGTACGGAAGCAAGGAAGTTGAAACAAAGCCATTACCAAAATTAGCAATGGCATAACAATAAAATAAACTGGAGTGGGGAAAATCCCACTCCAGTTTATTTTATAGGGCACTTTAAGCGGTCTATTACGTAGTCCAATCAACCACAGCCAAACCACCTATTATTTCAAAATGTTTTGTGTTGGCGGTTACTAGCGTGTAATCATAGGCTAGGCAAAGCATTACTCATAATGTGTCCACATCCGGATAACTTTTATTATGCCTTTGTACTCCACACCGTCAGCCGTTTTTAGTTTTTCGACATTGGGTAATATTTCGTATACCAAACGGTGTTGCTTGTTTATTCGCCGTGAGTGCGAGCCTTTTTTATCCCCTTTTAATGACTCATATGATTGCGTTGGCTGGAATGGATCGGTAATAAGGACAGACACAAGCTCTTTTGCTTTGTTGTACAACCCTGCCCGTTTTAAGTTTTCCACATCTTTTATAGCTTGTTTAGTGAATACAATTTTATACATCGGGGAACACTTCCTCCATCGGAACGCACTCCGAAACTGGTGTGTTCATTCCCTTTATAATGGACTCATCCATTCCTGGGATTGACGTGAGGTATTCTGTTTCATTTGCAAAAGTTTTTCCGTTTCTTGCCACTATATCATCTTTATTATCTCTAGTTACAGCCTCATCTATAGCCCTGTTAACAAACCCGTTTAGGCTTTCACCTTTGGTGGCGGCATGGGCTTTTAGGGTTTCTTTTTTGCCTTTTTTAACAACTATATTAATTTGGTCGTATGTCTTATCTCTGTATTTATTTTTTGCACGTGTAGCAGCATTACTTTTTACATCACTTAACATTGTTTCTCCTTATTCTATCAACATAAAATCGGATTTATATATTTCAAATTCTTTTCTCAAAGTATACACTAATTTGTCTTAAAAATCTATTGTGAAATTTCACAAAAAACTTCTAGAAGTATAAAGGAATTTCAGTAAATATTTTCTTCAAAAAACACTTGACATATACTTCTAGAAGTAGTATAATATATCTAGAAAGTTAAAAAAGCAAGTAAAGACTTGTAACTACGAATAAAAACAAAGTGGCAAAGACCACATTAGAATAAGGAGATAAGAAAATGACAAACTTACAAGCGAAAATAAAAGAGTACAAAGAATACAAGCGTATGGCAGAAGAAATGCAAGCTATGATTGACACGATAGCAGACGAACTAAAAGCAACAATGTTGGAAAAAGGTGAAAGTAAAATGATAGTAGGTGAATATAAACTATCCTACACAGACGCAAAAAGGGAAACACTGGACAAAAAAAGGTTAGAGCAAGACCTTGGCGACCTATCCGACTACATGAAAGTTACAACTTATAAAAGGTTTGCGGTTGCTTAACAGTAAAAATTAATCGGAGCGGTTATAAAAAGCCGCTCCGTTATATAAAGGAGGAACACAGAAATGAAAAATATTCTAACAATCAAAAACGTAAGGGGTTACTTAGATGAATACGGTACTGCACATCTTAATGTTGAAGATGTATCAAGGGAGCTTGGTTTTACCCAAATAAAAAACGAAGTTGAATATGTGCGTTGGGAAACTGTAAACGGCTATTTGTTCGACTTAGGATTTTCCCAACAAGTTGGGAAAGATAACTACATCCCGGAAAACATAGTTTACAAGCTATGTTTCAAGGCTTCAAACGAAACAGCCCGCAAGTTTCAAGACGTTGTATGTGATGAAATATTGCCAACAATCCGCAAAACAGGCACATATTCAACAAGGGGCTACAACAAAAAATCAACATCGGTGGGCGAGGTAGCAAGTATGGTAAAAACCCTAACAACCTCAATGCGTAAGCAAGGCTCTGATGAACGCAAGGTTGCAAAGCAAATACAGCTGACATGCC
>WRKF01000011.1 GCA_009778165.1 Defluviitaleaceae bacterium | reverse complement strand
ACAGACAATGAAACAGATAAAATTTGTAGGTCATATGCAGATAAATACCCCAATTTCATCTATGTAATGACTTCGGTAAACTCCCATGCATGGAGAGAAGGGGTACGTGTGCATGGTTCTTCACTAAGTGATTACACAACTTACTTAGACGATGATGATAGGATAACCCCCAACTATCTGTCATTTTTGGCGAATCTAGCAAGTAAACATAATGCGGATATAGCTATTTGCGGTAGCTACAATGAATATGAAGACGGATCTTTGCAACCAAAATATGTTGGGGACGAAGAGATGGTTTTAACTAAAATAGAGGCTTTAAAATTTTTTTTGGAGCGTAAGCATTTTAATACTGCCCCTCCTACTAAACTTTATAAAAAAGACATTGTTTTGGCAGGAGATCGCGGAAGTAATATTATTAGAACCATAACTAAACAAGTGCCAATAGGTGTTTTTTTAACATATAGACATCTTACGTTGGCTAACAAAATTGTGGTTCATAATGTACCACTATATTATTTCAAAAAACATTCGGGCAACTATAGTGCGTTTACCCACAACCCTAACGAGTGGACACCGGAAAGGGCAGTAGGCTTTTTACATGCATACAATGCTCGTAAATATTGGTTGCTGGAACGCCACCCGGAGTTAAAAGACGATATCGAAAACGCAACAAAGAGCTTTATGGTAAATATGTTAAATCGCATAGAAGAAAACAATTGGCAAGGGTATCAAAAAGTAACAAACTACATGAAAGCCTGGTTAGACTTGAATTTTGCCGGAGGAACAAATAATGAACTTTAAACAGCATTATACAGAAATTGTAAACACTATAGATACCAACTCAGAAATAGCTTTGCCAAAAAACATCAATTGTATTATTTTTGGGTACGGCACTGTTGGTCGTAATTTTGCAAATTTAGCCAAAAGATTTGAGGTAAATTTGGTTGCATTTGCAGATAACAATTGCAGTGGTTTTTGTGAAATACATAAAGTACCTATAATTAGCCCGCAAAAAATAAAAGATTACAGCGATGATACATTTATTTTTTTGGGTTCAAAAAGACCTGATTTTTTGCAGGAGATGCAGGAACAACTTAGTAGCCTAGGAATTAGCAATAGCAGATTCATAAGAGCCTGGATGTTTTAATTTTTGGAGCAGGGCAAGCCTCATATAAAATAGCACGAGAAGCGAAAAGTTTTGGATTAAATATTGTATATTTCATGGACAATAAAGGCGGAAGCGGAAAGAAACTGTTTGATATAGAAGTGCTAAACCCCAGTGTTTGTGGCATATACCAAAAAGAAAGGATTAATGGTACTTTTTATGTCTAAGATTTACATACGTACAGTTACATATAACAATGAAGACACCATAGCAAGAGCTATAGAAAGCATAATCAACCAAACCCACACCGACTGGGTATATTACATATGCAACAACGGCAGTACAGACGCAACAGGGGATATAATAGAGGAATACGCAAAAAAAGATAACCGTATAAAAACATTCCATAACAAAGAAAATAGGGTTTTTACCGAAGAGTCTAATGGGATCTGGAGATTTTGGTATAATTTTAACGATGATGAATACCTTTGCACACTAGATGGCGACGACAGATACAGCCTAGACTTTATGGAAAAAACTCTTGCTTTTGCAAAGGAAGAAGACTTGGATTACGTTGTAACCTCATATAACTTTATTCACCCAAACGGAAAAAAAGAAACTGCTTCATTTAAAGATTTGTTAGTAACAAAAGAAAATTTTATTGAGCTTTTGCAAGAGTTTTTTTTACTAATGGGTGCCCAATGGGGTAAATTATACAGAGGAGATCTTTTTCGTAAAAGAGCCATACTTAGTAAAGATTTCCGTAAGTCCTTATGTAGTACGGATGATGCATACTTTACAAGAGATACTCTTCAAAATTCTGCCCGTGCAGGATTTATGAGCTATATCGGTTACAATCATTATACTGCTAGCAAGAACTCTACATTTCATTATAATCTTGAACCAGGAGCCTTAAATGCTTGTAACATTATACACAATAAAAGCATAGAGATGTTGGAAGCAAAGGCAACAAAGGTAAATAAAGAAGCGCTCAACTTTGCGTTGAACAAGTATTGTTATCAGTTACATGGTGTATTAGGGGCAATATTACATAATACCACCAACTTGAGCAACATAAAAAAAGTGGAGCTAATAAACCAAGTGCTGAAATATAAGCATTTAAAACAGGCAGCAGAAAACAAGGTAGGCTATTTGTCAAACGTTTTAAAAATAATTTATGAATTTTTAGGCGAGTTAGAGCCACGAATGGGCAATTTTAAGCAATTTCAACAGGCTTCAAATAATCTTAACAAGATGATCAAACTTGCTAAAAAGTAGGGGGCAGAAAGCCTAAAGATTACCCGTAAAGAACTTAAATTTATTTTTACAAACCAACTTTTTCGCTACACCTCACCCCAATAAAAGAGATTGTAAATTTTGCTCTCTAGTGTTATAATTTCATTAGAGAGCAAAATTATAGCACATGATACATGACAGAAAAGAGGTGTTCAAAATGCCGGAAAAACAAGCTATAGATTTTCAAAAGTATCTTGACCGCTTAGAGCAAGACCGCAGAGAAGCCGAAAAGCGTAGTATTGCATTGGAACAACGGCTGATGGATGATGCAAGGGAGCGCGAACAACGCAGCCAAGAGCGTGAGCAACACAGCCGCGAAGAACGTAAAGCATTAGAAGAACGTCTTACCGCAAATGCCATACAAATGGAAGAGCGTTTTAATGCAAACATTGCACAGCTCACTGCAAACGCCGTACAGATGGAAGAACGTATTAATGCAAATGCCGTACAAATGGAAGAGCGTATTAATGCAAATGCCGTACAAATGGAAGAGCGTATTAATGCAAATGCCGTACAAATGGAAG
>WRKF01000010.1 GCA_009778165.1 Defluviitaleaceae bacterium | reverse complement strand
GGGGTTTGGGGGCAAAGCCCCCAAGGTTTTAATTCTTATGCGTATTTTGCAGCTAGGGTCATCAGTTCTTCTTGGTTGGTTAGTGCGGCTTCTACTGTGCCTGCTAGTCGTCCGCCAGACATTACTATTATTCTGTCGCACACGCCTAGCAGTTCTGGTAGCTCGCTTGATACTATCACTATCCCCTTTCCCTCTTTTGCCAGCTCGTTTAGTAGCTGGTATATTTCATATTTTGCACCAACATCTATACCTCTTGTTGGTTCGTCAAACAAAAGTATATCCGGGTCGGTCAGTACCCAGCGGCCTATAATAACTTTTTGCTGATTTCCGCCTGACAGGGTGTTTATACGTACATTTTGATTATGGGTTTTTATACGAAATCTTTTTATTGACCAATCCGTATCATCTTTGCGCTTTTTTTCGCTTAGATAAAGTTTTTTGACCAGATATTTTTTTATATTTGCTATAGTTGTGTTTTCACGTATATTTAAAACGCCAAATATACCTGTGGTGCGCCGTTCTTCTGTTAGTAGTGCAAAACCGTTGTTTTTGGCACGTATCGAATTTTTGTTAGAGATTTCCTCACCATTTTTTATTATCTTTCCGGATTTTAATGTAGACAGACCAAATATGCCCTCTAAAAGCTCTGTTCGCCCTGAGCCTACAAGACCTGCCACACCAAGTATTTCGCCTTTTTTTAATTCAAACGACACATCTTTTAGGTTTTGGTAAAGGGCAGTGAGTCCCTGTACCTGCAACATAGCCTCGCCCGGGGTGTTCTCCTTTTTTGGATAAACATCTGTTAGCTCACGACCTACCATTTGTGATATAACCATATCTATCGTTAGCTCTTTTGCCGGTGTTGTGGCTACGTATTTTCCATCTCGCATAACGGTTACATCGTCTGATATTGTTAATATTTCGCTCATTCTGTGCGATATGTAGATAATACCGCAACCACGCTCACGCAAGCGATATATTATGCGGAACAGATACTCGACCTCTACTTCGGAAAGAGAAGATGTAGGTTCGTCGAACACCAAAACCTTGCTATTATGCGAAACGGCCTTTGCAATCTCTACCATTTGGCGCTGCGATACCGACAGGGTTTTTATTATTGCTCTGGGGTCTATAGAAATGCCCAAACTTTCAAAAATAGCGAGCGTATCTTTGTACATTTTTTTGTGATTAATACCAAAAATGCCACTGGGAAAGCGGCCAAGCCAAATGTTTTCCATTACGCTCCTAGTGTGTACTTGGTTCAGCTCTTGGTGTACCATAGAAACGCCGCTTTCCATTGCTTGTTTAGGGCTTGTAAAATTGGTTTTTTTGCCTTCTAAAAAAATTTCGCCTTGATCTATGGTATAAATTCCGAACAGGCACTTCATAAGTGTAGATTTGCCTGCACCGTTTTCGCCCATAAGCGAATGGATAGTGCCGGCACGCAAATCCATGCTAACATTATCAAGTGCTTTTACCCCGGGGAAAGTTTTATTTATGTTTTTTATTTGCAATAGAAGATTATTGTTCATAATAATAACCTCAAAACAAAAACTTGGGGGCAATGCCCCCAAGGTTTTATGATCCTACTATGCCGTGTGGTATGCGGATTTTGTCTACACCTGCGTCTATGTTGTGGTGGCCTGTGTTTGCCATTAGGGGTTGTCCGTTTGCTATGTTTTCGCTTAGCTCTAGCACAGCCTGCGCCATGCCACGGCCGTCTTGCATTACTGTCGCAGACATTGTGCCGTCGCTTATGGCTATCCTTGCTGCATCGGTTGCATCTACGCCAAACACCGGTACTTTTGCACCGTCGCCTGTGTTAAAGCCTATCTCTGCCAGGGCAGATATTGCACCTAGGGCGGCATCGTCGTTGTTGGCTATAACCATTTCTATATCGCCAGCGGCGGGGCTATGGGCCACTAGAGCGGTAGACATTAGCATGTGTGCTTCTGCTGCTGACCAGTTTGCGTATAGGAAAAAGTTGCTTATGCCGTCATCGGCGTATAGTGTGCTTGTTTCGTTTGCAACAGATGGCACAAGCGTAACGCCATGTTCAGCAAGCAGGCTGTTGGCTATGTATACAGAATAGAAAGTACGGTAAAACGCCTCTGGGTTGCCGTGTTCACCACGCATCATTACGTACCTGATATAACCGTCGCCGTCTACGTCAAACACTTCTAAGTTGTTGCCAGCAAGAAGGAACTCTGCTATTGCCATGCCTTGAAAAACCCCGGCCTCTGCCGCATCTGTTCCAATAAAAGCGGCTTCGTCAAAAGAGTTTATAACTGCGTCGGTAACCTCACGGTTAAAGAACAACACAGGCACCCCGGCATCTCTTCCCATTTCTACTATGTTGAAGGCAACATCTTCTGCACCGGTGTTTACAATATTTACAATCAAAATATCGGTGCCACGCACAAGAGATGTCTGAATTTGTTCGAGTTGGGTAGATTGATCGTCCATGCTATCGTGATGGATAACGTTTAGAGATGGAAAACCTGCCTCTAGCTCCTCCATGTCGCTACGAACAGAGGCCATAAAGGTATCGGCGAAAGTGTACCAAAACACATCTGCCGTGATAGTGCCACCTGCAGGTGCTGGTGCACCGGATTCAGGCTGCGATGGGGTACACGCTACAAAAGCAAACATAGCCAAAACTCCCACTAAAAACAAAACTTTTTTGCTCATTATTATCTTTCCTCCATAATAAATGAATAAATGTGGTTAGGGTGATTATGATGTGATTATTTTCAAAATTAACCACACCAAAAGGTTAGTGTCAATCTCTCATATGCCTATTCACGGAAATTTAGTTTTATCAAGACAAAAGATAAGTATATATGGTATACTATAAGCATGATAAAAATAACAGAAAATTTGGAGCAATATTTTGAAGA
>WRKF01000009.1 GCA_009778165.1 Defluviitaleaceae bacterium | reverse complement strand
CTCAAAACTCCCCTTATCCAAAATCATGTTTGGGTGCTTATTGAATTGTGATAAGTTGCTTGAGGTTTTGGGGGGTGGTGAAAATTGATTTCCGTGAGGTTAATAATTTTGTGAATTTTGACTTTTTTAATTCGAGTTTTTTGTGAATGTGTTCAACATTTTTTTAATATGGATATTATTTAGTTTGCTCTACATGTAATAATAACCAAAAATCCTTTGGCATATCAAGTAAATTTTCGGTATTATTTTATTTCGTTTTTAAAAATGCTTATTCTTCCGCAAAAAAAGGTATTGCAAACAAAAAGTTTTTGTGATACAGTGGATTAAATAAGACAGTTGTGAGAAACTTCATACATAATAACACTGACGATGTTGCATAATCTTAGTATAAGTATTTGGAATACTTAGAGTCCAGCATAGAATGCTATAAGCTATCCGAACTTATGCAAGGAAAGTGTAATCAGGTGAAAGGAAATAACAAACTATGCAAAAACAAGACTTAAAAATAGCAATTGTAGGCGAAACTGGCTCTGGTAAATCCACCTTTATATCTATGTGTAGCGATGAAGATAAATTATACGCAGATATAACGGGAAAAGCAGGTATGCCAGGTACTACAAGAGAGACTAGTAAAATCACTTTATACAAGTCTGAATCTGTGATATCTCAAGAACAAGACAATGATGAAAAACCCACTTATAACTATTGCGACCAACTTAAAAACTACCGCGATGGACTTGATTCTTACTTTCCTCTTAGTGCTAATATTGAACTTAATAACCTTAAAAATCTTGTATTGTTCGATACTAGGGGTTTGAACGATGTTGACGAAAAAACTAACAAGGAAGATGTAGAAAACTCGGTTTTGGATGTATGTCAAAAAGCTGATATTATAATTGTTACAATTGCTCAAGGTGGAAACCCACCTAATTCTAAATTGTTTCTAGAGAAAGTTTTTGAAGAATTTATCCATATACCAATAATTGTAGTGGGTAGATCAGGTGAAGCTACAGCAGAAGACATAGCTAGTGCTGGGGAGTGTTCTTTAGATTCAATTAAAGAATTAGCCAAAGATTTACTACAAAAACATATAGATAGCTATAACAAAGATGGACAAACTGTTGATGCATTTAAAGATATTCTTGTAAACACAGCTTTTCCTTTTCCTAATTCCGGTAATTTTTTAAGCCCTCTTTGTACAGTTCTTCAAAATTGCAAAGAATTGACATCAAGAAATCCAACTAGCCCAAATAGCACAAAAGAATCTTTAAAAAAAAGCATAAATGACATATTGCAATATTCCTTAAACTTAACCTCTAAATTGTACGAAGTTATCAACAAAAATACAGATTTGGCAAGATTGAAAGAACACAAAGAGAAAATTTTTGAACGTGAAAATTTAGTAAAACTATATACTCCAATGATAAAAGCATTCCCAGCAGAACCTTTTATACCATACAAATCAGAACGATGGGAAAACGAAATACTTGAATATTGCTGGTATGGACCAACTAAAGAAAGAAGACCAGCTCGTTATACTTACTACGCAACACATATTTATGAATCAATATTAAAAATTGTTGCCTCTAGTAAGATGTTTGGTTATGCTAGAGCAAATAGTGAACTTGTATTAAAAATAAGAAATTCAAGAAAAACAACCTTGACACCAGGAACTTTAAATTTTATATATAGGTATATTAGCACAGTTGATATAATACCTCTAAACTTACTGCTTGACTATCGCAAAGATCTAATTGAAACACACAGCGACTTGTTTGAACCTTATACTGGCACAGATTATTGGGGTGGGGAAGCTTGGGGCAAGCCTTTTGATGACAAGATTTTAGATTGGGAGAAAGCGCCTGTTTCTTTTAAATATGATGTGTCTATTAATGTGATACTAACTTTTATAGACACGATTGAGTTTTAATGCAACAAAAGGGGCTGTTGCAAAACCATAAAAAAGGTTGGCAGCAGCTCCTTTTTTGCGAGGCATTAAAATAATCACGAAAACAAGGAGTTAAAGTTGTAAGAAAAGCGCAGGATTTTTACCCGGACAAGAAAAAAGCGCAACACAAAAAAGCCCTCCATTTATTTTTTGCCCTTATAAACTCAAGCGGTTTTTAGAACCCATCCTCAAAAACGTCTCAACAACGTAGCTAAGTGTGAAACCATGAGCATATTTTCTGCAGATTCGGTGCTAATTTCGTAATCCTTAGATAATCTGCGGGAATGACTTGCCCACCCAAAGCTACGCTCAACAATCCAGCGAATAGGCAAAACAGACCAAATCTTTGGCATAATCTTTTCGATAATATCAACAGGTATGCCGATTTCTTTTAAGGCATTTACAAAGGTTTTACGATAGCCTGCGTCAGCTGCACAGCCTTTGATTGATGGGTATTTGGCGTATGCTGTTTTGAAAACTACTTCGCCCGCCATGGTATCATGAATGTTTGCCGCATGGACTTTTACAGCAAGCAAATTGCCCATAACATCAGATACAATATGGCGTTTTCTACCCTTAACTTTTTTACCGCCATCAAAACCTCTCTGTTTCAGAAGCATACATGGGTTTCACGCTTTGGGAGTCGATTATCCCATAAGAGGGCATGGGCTTACGTCCTGATTTTATCCTGTTTTTTTTACAAGGGTGTCCATAATCTTTTGCCACAATCCCGACTTTTTAGCTCTGTGGTAGAAAGATGATACTGTTTTATATGGCGGAAAATCGTTAGGCAATAAAGACCATTGACATCCTGTTTTATTGAGATACAGCACAGCATTGATAAGCTCTCGTTTGCTATGCCTCACGAAGTGCTTACCACGCTTTTC
>WRKF01000008.1 GCA_009778165.1 Defluviitaleaceae bacterium | reverse complement strand
GCTTTGCAAAAAAATGATACAAGTGGTATGTCGGTTTTTTTATACAGTTATACGCAAGCATACCGAACCCGCCGTGAAAAAGAGCTTTAGGCACGTCCTCTTCTTCAAATACATCGCTAAATGTCCAATATGAAAAAGAGTCTACATAGTCGCCGCCGTGCGCCAATATTTTGCCCAAATATGCGGCGTTGTAGGCGGTGTCGTGTACAGGGTTTACCGGTTTGTAAGAAGTGTTAAACTCTGTAATATGTACCGGAACATCCGAAAACTTAGAGCCTGCCGTTGCTTCCCTGCCGCTTCTAAAATCTCGCAATAAATTTTCGCTGGGGTGTATTTCTTGGTAGCAAGCAAAAGGTATAAGTTTTGCAGGACCGCTAGTGTACGAATGGCGAGATAAAAAGTCCATTGCCAGCCCTTCTTTTGTACAAAAATCTACAAATTCTTTCATCCAGTTTTCGCCGCCACCGCATATAGAGGGGCCACCTACCAAAAGCTCTTTGTTTATGGCTTTTATTGTCTTAACCGTTTCTTTGTAAAGTTTAAAATACTCTTCCATATCGGCGTTTTCCCAAAAATTCACTAAATTGGGTTCGTTCCACACCTCTATAGGCCAAGTTTTTACCTCATCTAAGCCATAACGTTCTATAAAATGATTAATGGTGGCAGCTACAAGGTCGTTCCATTTTTTGTAATCTTTTGGCGGTGTTACATTGCCCTTCCACCAAAAAACTGTCTGCTTGCCGCTTGCCAAAGCCTCCGGCATAAAGCCAAGCTCTATAAAGGGTTTTATGCCAATTTCTAAAAAGGAGTCGAATATTTGGTCTATGTATGTAAAGTTATACATAACCTTTTGCTCCCCCTCCCACTCATACTCCCTATATATACCTATGTCGTCGTGGAAAAGGCCGTGTCCTCGTATATATTTAAACCCTATTTCTTTTACAGCCAAAGCCAGTGCGTCTAGGTATTCTTTTCGCAGAGCTAGCCCAAGGCGGCCGGTACCCACGCAGTATCTAAAATTGTCGTTAAAAGGGTTTTTTTCGTCTGCACCTACTATAATTTCCTTTATTTTTTCGCTCATATTTGCTTCCTTCTATGATTTTTTATGATTTTCTGTGATTTTCTATAATTTCGGTAATATATCTGACCAGATTGCTCTCAATATGTCGCTTTGGTTTTGCTCCATGTGAGATGTTACGGTTACAACCGCATTTTTATCAGGGAGTACGACGCAGTATTGACCATATTTGCCGTCGGCTCGATATGTGTTTGGGATGGAACATCTCCAAAGTTGGTAGCCATAGCCATAGCTACCCTCCGGATCGCTCCAAGTGGCTTGTACTGTATCGGTTATCGCTCTTTTCAAATAATCTTTAGGCACCACTTGCTTTTCGTTATATACCCCACCGTTTAGCATAAGAAGTCCAAGCCGAGATATTTCCTCTGTTGTTAAAAAAAGACCAAAAGCGCCTATATTATACCCCTTGGGGCAAGTGTGCCAGTTAGGGAAATTTATAGCCAACGGCTCAAAAAACCTTGGTAGCATATAATCACGCAAGTGCAAGCCGCTAGTTTTGTGTATAATACGCCCAAGCATGTATGTACAGGCGTTTTCATATGTGAAACTCTCTTCCGCCCCCGCTTCTCCACGCATTGGCTCTTTAAAAAACAGCTCTGCCCAATCTTCTTTTTGGTTTTGATTTGCTTCTATTGAGGTAAAACCTACACTCATATGACCACTGACCATATTTAGCAGGTTTCTTATCGTTATTTTTTCGCTACCGGCAACAGCAATAGATTCAAACTCCGGAAAATAGCTTATAACACTATCTTCCAGCTTCAATAACCCTTCTTTTTCCGCTATCCCAACAGCCATAGATGTAAGTGTTTTTGATATAGAAAAAATGTGTATCCTATTTTCTGCCCTAAAGCTATGCTTAGCAATCAATTTGTTGTTTTGGTGTACAAGCACTCCATACACCCCTAAGTTTTTTTCCATTACAGATAGTCTAAAGTCTGTTAACATTTTGCTATCTCCTATTTTCCACAAATTTTAACCAAGCAAAGTCAAAGTTTGAACCTGGCAAAAAAACAAATGTTACAGTGTTTTCCCCAACAGTCTCTACTTCAAACTCCTTGGTTATATAGTCGTCAGTTTTTGGGAATTCCAAAATTTGCGATTTGTTATCGCCTTGTTTTAAATGTATTGTGTTATTAACACTTCCTCGCCCGTTTATTTGCAGTATTGCATTGCCTTTTTTGAAATTCATATCTGCAAAATCTATCGTAACGTTGTTTCCTATTCCCGTAACCTTTGTTTGCTCTATTTCGTAGCTGTCGCCGTATATTTTTGTAAAATCTGCGGCATGTAGCTGTTTATACGCCTTTTCTTCTTTTGTGAACGAAAAGCCCTTTATATGAATTTTTTTGTTAACAACAAAACACATAGTAGTTATGCCAACAAGTTTGCGTGGCAATTTGTAGCTTTCTGTAATATACGTGTTCCATTTTGAGCCGCTTTTGTAGGTTAGCTCCGTTATTTTCTCTCCGCCCTGCTCCGGCATACCTTCCCACACCTCTATAGGAAAATGCTCTTGGGTCATAGCAAATATGGGCAGGTGTATCTCATCTGCTCCTATATCGCCAAAGTCCAGGTCGGCAAAACCCACGTGGCTTTGCCCATCTCGTAGCGTTGCAACGCCTCTTTCGTTTCCGTTTGTTAGAGGCATATTGCTTTTGTTGTACAAACCGCCCGCCACAAAACCATATGGGTCGAGATATGCTTTGCCAAGGCC
>WRKF01000007.1 GCA_009778165.1 Defluviitaleaceae bacterium | reverse complement strand
AATTGCGAAAGACCTTTTTTGTTCTATAATCATCGTCTTTAAAAGCCCAACGTATAAAAATATCGTGAAACACGCTAATTTCTTTGTGAAAATGTTTTAGCTCAATAATGCCCAGTTTACGCCCGGGTACAGTTGATTTTACAATTTTAATCTTATTTGGTGTATCTGACATTTCTGTGCATTCTCCATATGTTTTTGTATTATTAAATTAAATTGTGTTACTCGGTATTATGCCATAACATATGTTAAATTGCAACAAAAAAATTTCGGGTTCTACTTATATACGCAACATTAAACTTGGCAGGTCGGACCGAGCCCGGTCGCACGGGAATTTGGGACTATGAAAAAGAAAATTGCTATATCTGTTTACATTAGCAATACCTACATTTTTCCACTTTCACCGATTGCCTCGGCTCTTCCGAGCATATAGATAAACACAAGAGCCGGAATCCTAAATATCGGAACCAAGGTTTCGTGCTGGGTTACCCCATAGTCTGTAAGGGATTTCGTCAAAACAAAGGAATTTGCTATTTTTGCATCTTCTTTGGAAAGTTCAACTATCGCATCCGATACGGGGACAGATGGACTATTCCGATATTTTACCTCACAGAGAATTTTTTCTTTTGGAAGGTTTATTACAATGTCAACCTCTTTTTGGTTTTCCTTTGCTTTCCTGTAATAGCCCACATGGACAGAGGGCGCACCTTGATAGAATGACGCAACGTGCTTGTACACCGTTGTTTCTATTGTAATGCCCATCTCATCATCGTCCGAAAGAACATCTTCAAGCATAAGGACAGCACTGCGGATAGCTGCGTCTGCTATATAAATCTTAGGCTTGCCTTTGAGTGCAGCCTTGGTACCGACCATCATCGGGTTGGATATATAAATCAAGTTGGATTTTTCAAGGAAGCTGATGTAATCCTCGATAGTGGAAACCCCAATATTTTCAAGTTCTTTCGCCGCAGTCTGCTTATTGAATATTTCCGAGGATGTCATGCAGAGATACAAAAACAACTTTTCCATAGATATTGGGTTTCTGACATTAAAGAGCGTTAAGACATCCCGCTTAATAACCTTATCCACCACGTCCTCACGAAGCATCCGCTGTGCGTAAGCATCATCATCGGACAATGCCAGTTCAGGGAAGCCGCCGATGGTGATATACCGATTAAAATGCTGCTGTAAGGGTGTGAAGCGATCCATAAATTCAGCGAGTTCGCCTTTTGTTAGTTTAGTAAACTCCGTCAGCCTCATGCCGGTTTTTATTTCCGGTCTGCTTTTTAGTTCAAGAAGCTCGCAATATTCATAGAAGGAAAGTGTCGGAACTTTCAAAACATTCCATCGCCCCGTACCGCTGTCGGATGCGCCTTTCTCCAAAGCCGGGCTAGATGACCCCGTTGCGATAAGTTTAATGTCGGGTCGGGTATCATATATAACCTTCGTCCAAAGCTCCCAACTTTCGGCATACTGTACTTCGTCAAAGAAAAGGTATTCTTCTCCTTCGATTGGATAAAGGGTTTCGTAGACACGCAGTATGTCGTCTATGTTCACCATTTTGATAATCGGGTTATCAAAGGAGACATATAAAATATTTTTGGGAGGGGTGCCGTTGTCAATGAATTTTTCAATCATCTGGTATAGCACAGTCGTTTTTCCGACACGTCTGGCACCGGACAGGACAGCAAACCGTCGGATTGTAGGATGTTCAATGATTTTGGTCGCTTCGTGATATGCAACTCTCTTATGCGGTCTTGATAATGGGCGGATCGCTTCCGGGGTTCTCCACCATGGATTGTATGTCTGTAAAACCTTGATTAACTTGGCCTCTGCGATTATCGCCATGTTGTAACCTCCTAAAGTAATCCACTTATCTATATTATAATATTGATTAGTCGTCGACTTATCCATATTATAATATAATTTCTCGCATATTGCAAGGATTTTTACGAATCCTACATATCAAATAAAAAAAGCAACGCAACCGCAATGCGTTATACGGTTAGAATCAAAGATGCAACCGGATCTCGTTTGACGGATGGTCGCACCCTGTGTTTTTTATTTGATATGTAGGATTCGCTCATTGCAAATCCTCCTTAGAGCCTAATGTTAGTTTTCTAGCTTTTTGCTGTGTTCCTTCAAAAGCTCCAACGAAGCACCGGAGATTTTATCACTTACGCCGATCCATAAATCCTTATTTGTTTCCAGTTCATGCCCGAAAATCTTTTGTGACAAATCCTTAATAATTTGCCCGGCGGCATATCCATGTGGGTTCTTTTTATTATCGCTCATTGTCGACAAAAAATAGAAGAATGTTTTCATTTCTGTATGATATATTAATTCGACTAACTTCGCTCGGTATTCTAAATCAACATTCTTCATCTTGGGATATTTTCTTTTATCAAAAACGTGCTGGGCTTCATGTTTTAACAAGCTGATTTGAAATTCATCAGGTTCATTTTTATATTCATCTTTGAAATAGAAAATATCATTTTTTGTTGCCCAACCGCCGGTGCCTATTTTCCCTAAAGATAGATATTCTAACCAGCCACGTGTAATTACATCCTCAAGTGCGTAAAGATTAACGTCTACTTTGCCTTCGGGAATTTCTACTGTAACAGTTTCGCAGGTTTGTTTGCGCCATAGCATAATGTTGAAATATGGTGCTACAAAACCGACATTATACTAAATACCCTTGAAAAAGCTCCTTATATATGATATAATATTCTTATGGCATATCCAACAAAATTTAGAGAGCGTGTATTAGAATTCATA
>WRKF01000006.1 GCA_009778165.1 Defluviitaleaceae bacterium | reverse complement strand
CGGTATCTTCCAGCTGCATAACGGCAGCTAATTCGTTCCTGTCTTTAATCTGCTTTTTCAGAAAGTCAGCCCAGTCAAAGGGCATAGCAAGTTCTCTTAACGAGTGCCCTGTTGGTGCTGTATCAAAAACAACAACCTCTGAATCTTTATCGTCCAGAAACTCAACAAACTGGTCAAACGCCGCCATTTCTTCTGCACATGGCGTACTAATGATGTCGCCGCCTAGCATATTTGTTAATCCGCCAAGTGTACCCGAAAGCCTTTTTTGAAAAACACCTGTCGCTTCTGATGGGTTTATGTTTACGCCCCATAGATTATCAACTTGCTCTATTTTCGTTTTTTCCGTGGCGCTTATCTCTTGGTTGAAAATGGCAGATAGGCTAACGGTTGGGTCGGTTGACACAATGGTCGTTTTATATCCTGCGTTTGCCATCCACACGGCTGTTGCTGATGCCATAGTGGTTTTGCCGACACCCCCTTTGCCGCCGAAAAACAAGTATTTTATGCCGCTCGTTGGTTTAATTAATTCCAACATTTTTTCCGTTTTTGTCACTTTATCCATCTTAAAACACCTCCGCAAAGTTTTCATCAAATACCTATGTGCTAGATATATAGCCCATATAGGTATTATAAACTAATGGAAACTCTTTGTCAAGAGGAATTTTTTTGAACACACAACAATGAATAACGCATTTATGGGATTTGCCTGTATTTAGTCAAGATACAATATATCCAAATTCAAGCTAAATGGAAATAAATGTATCAAAATTTATTGCCGTGTTTTGAACAGGGAAAAGCCCATAAGTAAAGGCTGTATTTTTACCTTGTCCCATGGGCTTTGCAGTATAGTTAAACTATGCTCGGTACTACCTTTTACTGTTGGCTATCCCACTTATCGCAAAATGAGATGTCTTTAAGACTTTTTAAGTCCTTATCTCTGGGCATCTCATCTGCGTAACCAACAGGAAGCAAAAACAAGCAAGCTAAATGTTTTGGCAGATTCAAGATTTCCGAAGCCTTGTCAATATCCAAATAACCGATTGGACATGCGCTAATACCGTGAGATGTTGCTGTCAAAATAATATGTGTCATTGCAATACAAGGAGTGCCATTGTGATGTAGCTTACGGAAGTCCGGGATTTCTTTGGTGCGGTTAAAGAAATCCGCACCAAAACACAAGTAATTAATAACCAGCCCAAAATCGTCTTTCGGCTATTTTTGCGTGCCAACAAAATCATGGTATGGTGCGTAATATCATAAACCTCTCCCTTTCGGCACGATAAATATTAATTTACTTTCCTGTTTATATATTTATTGTTACGCACAGTTATTAAAAACTCTCGTTCATCGGGATTGAGTTCGGCTATTTTTTGGTTAAAATCCTCATCAGAAATGTCAAAAGGATTTAGCAATGTAATTTCACCTTTTTTTATTTTTTCACGAAGAGGATGTCCTCTACGTTTTAACGCACTAATATTATATTCTGATTTCATATTATCACCTCATCCATAACATTTGTTCTAATTTAGTGGCTTTTCTTGCAGAGATTATCCTTATAATTGTTTCGTTTTCTCTCCAACAATGGATAACTGTAAGAACCCTTAACTCCTTGCTGAGTCCAATAACAATTAACCTTTCTTCGTCACCGGAATGTTCTTCATCTTCAAATTCTTCTGCTCCATCTAATATAAAAACAGTAGCCGCTTCTTCAAATGAAATATCGTGTTTATCTTTGTTGCTTTTTGCCTTCAGTTTATCCCATATAAATACTAATCCTTCTAATTCATAAGTAACAGTGCGGCTATCGTCTGATACATGCATTTTTCTTTACTCCTTACTGTCTATGTTGGTGGCATAAAAACTCTGCCACTAACGATTATACTACGGTCTATCGGCTCAGATAATCCACATATAATCAAGTGACAGACCGTTTTCGTTTTTAGCTGTTGTAAATGCTTATTCGGGGAGCTGAAATGGTGTTGATAAACGGAACATTCATAAAATCAGTATGTGAACCATCTGACCAACCCGCCGACACAAATAATTTTTGCACCCGGTCACATGGTAAATCTTTTTTCGTATCATTAATAAGAAATTCTCATTTTAATAGCCTCCCTAAATAAATATAAATACTACCATCCACACGCATGGCGGCTGCACAGGGCAGAATAAGTAATATGCCCTGTGCCGTAAGTATAACACAAATGCCGACATCTCCGCAAGAACGAATATTTGGCTATGCGTCGTGTCGTTTATCAACCCCTCTCATAACTAATCTTGCGCGTTAGTTCATCTACATGATCCTGCATGCCCTGCGTTAGCCCATAATGCTTTTCAATATCAAGGGCTATATTGTTAAACCCTATCGTTTTAGGCTGTTGCAAATGGCTGTTTTTTGACACAGAAAAAACCTAACGATAATGGCATAAATACGCCACTCATTAGGCTTTGTGATTTTTTGGCAGTAAATTGTTTCGTTGCTTTTTAGCTGTTGGCTTGTTGGGCTTCCATTTCCGCAAGTCTTGCACGGAGTTTTTCGTTTTCCGCTTTTGTCTGCGCTTCCCTATGCTCCGCTTGCTCCGCCCTGCGTCTGTCTTGCTCCGCCCTGAGCTCCATCAGCTTGTAATCATTCGCCTTTTTAGCTGCCAGCATAATATCGTCTTGCCTACGCTGATATTCCTGTCGTGTAACCTTATCCTCGCTTAGTCTTACCAATGCAGAAACAGCCATGCTAATCTCCTCCTGTTCCTCACAAATATTTTTGATTATGCTCTT
>WRKF01000005.1 GCA_009778165.1 Defluviitaleaceae bacterium | reverse complement strand
CGGAAATGAAAAAAAGCAGCATGTAAATGTAAAAGTTGCAATACCCGAAGAAATGTCTTCTGACGCAAAGCAACAGATAGAGACCGAGATTATTCAAGCCCTAAAAAAGGTTGCCAACATTTGTCGTGCATGACCCTATATTATATACTGCTTAACCCGCTAACTGCTCGTCATTTATAATTTGGCATCAATGATTTTACAGTTTGGCAAGTATTGTAATGAGTGGTTACCTGATTAAGCGGTATATTCACGAAAATCTACATCACTTCTTTGTACAAGCCCCATTTCGTGCATAATAGACAATTCGTCTTTTTTGGTTTTGTATGACCAGTTTTTGACTAGCAAAAGTTGTTCATACGTTATTTTATTTTCATAAAAAAACTGCATAGCAATACATGGCAAATTTCTTGATTTTGTTGTGTACATTTTTTTTATAAGTCCTAAAATCACGTTTCGACTATCAAAAACGACACGCATATCTATTTTATAGTATTGTCGCAGCATAGTTTGTGCATCATTTGGAGAACTGTCGTTTATTAAAAATATGTATTTAGAGCCATCAAGCAAAATAGGTACAGCGATCATAGCTTCTAAAAAGAACCTATCGAACTTTTTCGCAAACTGTGGCAAATTAAATTCTGAAAAGTCTTCAAATTCTATATACAAGATATTTTTAAGCATAGCCATAACATGAAGATGAGTTCTGTACTTGATGAATTTTTTTTCTAGTAGATAAGAACCTATAAGCTGATCATCTGGTTTTTTTTCTAAAACTTTTGACAAATCTTCTTCTGTTGTATGTCCTTGCAAGACTAACAAAACGCCGTACATAGCGTGAAAGCGCTTTAGTACATTTTCTGGCAAAAATGTGTGGTCTGTTTTGTCCCAAGCTAGCTCTTTTAATTCTTGTTGTTTAGCAGCAAATTCGTCTATATTTTGGACCAACTCTTTTTTTTCGGCAAGAGATTTTTCTTCTGTTCCAACAGGATATGAAGTTAAAATTTGTTCTTTTCGTTCTTTTTGTTCTCTTTGTTGTTCGTGTTCTCTTTGTTCTCTTTCAGCAGGTGTTTCTTTTGGTTTTGGTGTAAAAAACTGTTTAATTGCTCGTATGGTAGCGTGTGTGTTAATTATAATACCATAAACAAAACGAATAGGGACAATAGGTGGGAAAAGAAGAGAAAAAAATATACTTCTAGCACCATAAAACTTCCAAAGACCGATGGCGCGCATTGTTTGTTTGTGCACACCAAGCGCAACGGCTATAAAAAAAAGAATGTGCAAAATATCGCCATCTTCTATGTATAATCTAGGAATAAACTCTACAAAGTTACCTAGAGCAATCAAAGTAAAAAGAAGAAAAGGAAGAAAACTCGCTAAATTGGCAAAGTAGCCTTTCATATCTTTATAGATTAGATAGCGACTTATTAAGTTTATATTTTTATTTCTTTGGAATATATCTGTAAACTTAACAGATTGTAGTGTTATGCCACAAATCCAACGTGTTTTTTGTCGCACAGCAGCTTTGTAAGAGTTTGGAAACATAGAACGTGTTGCTATATAAGCGTGTGTAGCACGTTTTTGTTTAGTTTTACCTCGTATAAAAGGCAGTTTTAGAAGAACATACATAAACTGTATCCCACGCTCAAACATTGTAAGAGATAAACGGTAATCTTCTGTCAAAGAGTTTGATGGAAGAAGCTCGTCATCAAAGCTGTCTAACACATCGCGGCGAACTGCAAAACCAGTGCCTGCACTAGGAACAAAGCCTTTTAAAATAAACCGAGAGGACATTGTATAAAAATGATTCTCTGCAAATTCGTCAGCGTATGTGTTTGTTGTTAAGTGGCTAAAAAAGTTTTTAAAACGTGGAAACGGAACAAGAGGATACACAGGAAATTGTAGAGCTTTTTGCGTATCGTATAGATAGCTAGTAAATAGCAGCTCATAAGGCGACACAACGTCTTCGCTATCGTGTATAGTAATACCACAAAAACGCCAACCCGTAGTTTTTTCGTATTCTTTAATTTGTGATATAACCCAATTAATATTTTGCGCTTTAGATGTGCCGCCGTTTTTGCAATTAATAACAACGTGTACATTGTCAAAGCGCTGCGCCAATCTATTTGCAACAGCAAGTGTTGGTGGGTCGTTTGGGTATACACCTAAAAAAATGTGATACATAGAACGTAGATATATTTGCGATCTAATTAAATTTGTTACAACCTCCTCTAAAACGTCATCTTCACGCCATGCACCTATAACAAAAGCTAATAATTTTGGTGGTTTGCTAGCTATATCTTTATAAAAATTTTTGTATGTAAATTTATTTTTATTAAATATGAGCCTATAAAAGATTGAGAACCAATCAAAAAACACGTCGTCATACATTAATAAAATAAGCAGTATTAGTGATGCAAGCGCAAAATAGTACATATGTGAGCCTCCCTCAATTCTGTATTTTTTATGTGCTAGCACAAAATCTGTGGGGCGTTGCCCCACACCCCACCAGGGGCAGTGCCTCTGGACCCCATAATTGTGATACATTTGAATTTTTCGCAGTTTTGGTATAGTGGCTTTTATCCACGGTTTTCTGCCAGAGCCAAACCTTTTGGGTATTTTATTCCCTGATAGTTTCTAGCTTAATAAAGTATATAATAAATATGAGGTTAAGTCAAAGGCGATTTTTTTTTTTTTTTTTTTTTTTTTTTTTTTTTTTTTTTTT
>WRKF01000004.1 GCA_009778165.1 Defluviitaleaceae bacterium | reverse complement strand
TCTATTGGTGATGTGTTTATGGCGGGGATTATACCGGGTATTTTAACAGGTGTAGCAGTTATGATATATGCTTATATTTACTGTCGCCGTAACCCCATTCCGGAAGTTCCGGAAGAGCTAAAACCACTACCTATCCTAAAATCACTCAGAGGTGGTTTTTGGGCATTGTTATCGCCGTTTATCATTTTGGGTGGTATTTATGGCGGTATTTTTACCCCAACAGAAGCGGCATCTGTTTCTTTTATTTATGCAGTTATTGTTGGTAAGTTTATTTATAAAGAGCTGTCGTTTAAAGACATGCCGAAATATATTTACAATGCGGCTGCCATTACTGCTCCGTTGCTTATTATTATCTCGTTATCAAGCGTGTTTGGACGCATTTTAACATTTGAGGGTATACCGGCACTGGTTGCAAACGCAATGTTAGGCCTATCTACAAATCCTATCATCTTGTTGATTCTTGTCAATATATTAATGCTAACGATAGGCACGTTTATAGATACACTTTCAAAAGTAATTATACTGACCCCCATATTGTTGCCGATAGCAGTAACAGTTGGTGTTGACCCAGTCCACTTTGGTATGATTATGATAGTAAACTTTGCAATTGGGTTAGTGACACCACCGACCGGGATTAGCCTTTTTGTTGCATCGGCTATTACAAAGACACCGTTTTTAACAATTGCCAGAGCTTCTCTGGGGCCTTTGGCTGCATTGCTTATTGTCCTTATTTTAATAATGTTTGTTCCGGCGTTGTCACTGTTTCTTGTATAACCGCGCTGCGGAAGTTGAAGTATTGTTGAAGAAGTGTTACAATTGATACATTCTATAGCAGTTCCGTATTTCATTATATAGTATAGAGTGTATCGGAGATTAAATGATTTATTTAGATAATGGGGCTACGACCAAACCCCACAAAGAAGTTATACAACTTTTGAGCCAAGCTATGGAGCAAAGTTTTTTTAATCCTTCATCTTTGCATGGAGGTGGTCTGTTGATGGAAAAAAAACTAAAGTGGGCAAAGGAAACTTTTTTTGATCTGCTTGGGCAAAGAGGGGATTTTTACTTTACATCCGGTGGGACAGAAAGCAATAACCTGGCTATACTTGGCAGCCTTGGAGCAAAAAAGCATATTATTACCACAAAAGCCGAGCATCCGTCGGTGTTGCGTGTTGTGGAACTACAAAAATCTCGAGGCTACAAAGTGGATTATGTTGAGACAGACAAATACGGCACTGTTTGCCCGGATAGCCTTAAAGAGCTGTTAACTTCGCAAACAGGCATTGTTTCTATAATGGACACAAACAACGAGCTAGGCACAACACAGGATATTAACGCCCTTGGCAATATAATAAAAAGCCACAGCAACGCCATTTTTCACGTTGATGCCGTTGCTTCTTTTGGTAAGCGACAGTTGGCTCTCTCCAATGTAGATGTGCTAACGATAAGCGCCCACAAAATACACGGCCCCCAAGGGATAGGCGGCATTTTCATAAAGCCTAAAGTCCGTATAAAACCCATTTTTTTTGGCGGTTCGCAGCAAAAAAAAATTCGCCCGGGAACAGAGTTTACAACAGGAGCATTGGCTTTTGTGCTAGCGGCACAGTTGGCATATATTAGAATGGAAAAAAATTTTCCCCATGTGCAAGCCTTGCGTAACAAAATAGCCCAACTGCCAATAAAAAACATGGTCGTCAACACTCCGGCGAATGCTTTGCCCTATATCCTAAACATCAGCTTTTTGGGAGCGAAGGGACAGGTTATTGTGAACGCTCTTTCTGCACAAGAAATTTACACAAGCACGGGTGCTGCTTGCAATGAGCGAAGCCACAACATCCTCAAAACTCTTGGACATTCACAAGAAGTATACGAAGGAGCAATAAGGATTTCTTTTTCGCAATACAATACAATGGATGAGATAGAAGTTGTGAGTGAAGCACTAACAAAGGTTTCAAATTTATTTTGAGCATGTTCAAAAATGTTAAAAGAGGCACATTTCCACTATAGAGAGTTATAGCATAAATGTGCCTTGATTTACAAAATTTTATTCCAAATTTGCGTGTTTGCCGTACATTTTGCCGCTGTCTAAACCATTTTTTTGCATAAAATCTAAAATTATGCTATCATAAAACAAAAGTAATGTTTGTTCAAACAGTGAACCCATGGGCTGTATTGTCGTTATATCACTTTCAGTGGAGCGATCTTTTACAGCACCCGGCATTTTTATTACATGATCGGCAAGTTTAGCCAAAGAGGAACCGGGGTTTATAGTAGCAACTACTATTGTGCCGCCTATTTTTTTCGCCTTTGTTGCATAACTTATCAGACTTTGTGTTTCACCGGAACCCGAAGCCAAAATGATAAGATCTTGGGGTTCAAAGTTAGAAACAACCGTTTCACCTAAAACATAGGCATCTACGCCCATGTGCATAAGCCGCATACAAAAAGACTTTGACATGAACCCTGTACGACCTGCCCCATACAAAAACACTTTTTTTGCTTTTTGAATTTGCGAAAGGACAAGGTCCGCATCTTTTTGAGATATTTGCTCGCTTGCCGCAGAAATTTCTGCAATGATGGTTTTAAAATTTTCCATTATTTCACAAGTTCCCTAAACTTTTTCGCAGCAGCTACTTTGTCGTCAGCACCCGTAATACCGCCACCTACAATTACCAAATCAGGACCTGCCGCTACAACT
>WRKF01000003.1 GCA_009778165.1 Defluviitaleaceae bacterium | reverse complement strand
CTTTGGTAAAAGTCACCATTTAACCATTTTCTCAAAGTGCATTTTCCCCAAGAGGTAAGTTCACGTATTTCATGATACGCTTTTCTAGTGATAATATATTTAGCAAGCAGTAACATCTTATTGCCTCGCTCCTCTAGCACATACCACTCATAGTTACAAAAATTAATTATTTTCATTAGGTTACACCTCACTTTCTAATAGTTCCGGATTGTCGTAAATATTACTAATGACTTCAAAAAACTTTGTTGTATCTTCATTAATGTGGAAACGCTTTTTGTCATCATTCCACATATTAACAAAGCTAGCAGAGTAATCTTCAAATGATATTATGAAAAGTTTCCCCATGTTGTTCATTCCGCACCCCCTTAAAACATCCCCCTCAAATACTAGTGTACCGTCTTTGGCTTTCAATCCCGTGCATTGCCCTACACTTGCTTTTGTAACTGTATAGATTTGTGTTGGTGAGTCTTTCGTTTCAAGAAAGGGTACAATATGGTAGCTTTCACCATGGGCAAACTCATTATATATCAAGCTACCCGTAACCCATTTGCCCGTGTCTGTTGTTTTGCCTCTAAACAAATACCTATCTTTTTTCATTTTGTGTTTCCTTTTTCTACTGGAGCGGTAACTATTACCGCTCCTGATTGGTTTTTTTCTACGCTTGTTTACTTACGTATTGCTTAACTTGCTTAAAAGTCTTGAACCTACCCACGGGTTTATCATTTTTAAGTAATGCCCAACCGATACCGTTTATTTGATATACTTCGTAGTCATTGTTGCTGTACTCCCCAGCTCTTTTTTTTGTCCATTTGTTCATGATATTTTTCTCCTTTTATCTTTTGTCTTTTCCTGTAATGTCCTTACTATTCAATTGTCAAGGTTCAATTGTCAAGGTTCAGGTGGTGCAATATCTCTCCGTACACCACCACGCCCGACCCCAAGCACATAGGATTTCTAAAGCTGCCAACTACAGCAGCCCTACTGCCATTCAGCAACCTAGCGGGAGAGCTATCCCCAAGTCGGGCGGATTTTCTCTTTTCCTGTAATGTCTTGCTATTCAATTGTCAATGTGCAGGGTGGTGATTTGGTGGTGATGTGTTGTAATTGTATATCAAGTTTTTTGATATGTCAATACTATTTTTTGAGAAATATCCTGTTTTTTGATATTTCGTGAAAACTATACAAAAAAATAAACGTATTAGAATGATGTTTTGTGGAAAACGCACAAAAAAATAAAAGAGATTTCAGAAAACTACCTCTTTTATTTTTTTAGATGTGTTCGCTATGGTGTGTTGTCGGGAAATTTCAAATTTTTATTTTGAGTTTTGTAAAAATCAATAGCTTCAAAGAGAAAATCAACTGTTACCCCGCTCATTTCAGCGACTTCAAACATATCGCAACAACGAGAGATTGATTTTTGTAATTCCTCAAAGGGCAATAAAACTTGTATACTATGTCGGTTTGCTTTGGCTTCGTCTTTTCGTCTATTCATTTTCACTAGTGGACTATTTACTATATCCCCTAAAGAGTGGACTGTTCCTGTTTCGTAGTGAGCTAGTTCATGAGAAAGCAAAACCGTTTTTTCGCATGTGGTTTCAATTGCTGACTCGTCTAATATCACCGCTTTATAGCCTCCTATTTCTCTGTACGCCGCTTTTTTGGTGTCGCTAAATTTGAAATTGTGTATACATATGCCTAAACTTTCAGTCTTTTTCTCTAGCTGTTCGTATTTTGTCATATGTTCTCCTCATTATTATGTCTGTTTTCGCAATGTTTTTATTAAAAGCGAAAACTCCGCTAACTTATCTATCTCGTATTGCGACAGATCTTCAAACTCCACACGATTGAACGCCCAATACCCTTCTTTCACTACGTCTGGCACTATAGGTTGCGTGCTTTGAGAATTTTCAGAAAAACCCAAGAGGTAATCCGAAGAAACATTGAAAAAAGTTTTCAATGTTTCTAAATTTTTTTGGTCAACTTCAGTGCGACCATTTTCCCAGTTAGATATAGTATTCTGTCCTACGTTTACCATTTTAGCCAACTCGGCTTGGGTTAAATTGTTTGCTACTCTTAACTCTCTTATACGGTTCATGTCTATGCCTCCTTTTGAGTATCATTTTAATTGATATTTTGAAAATAGTAAACAAATATCAAAAAAATTGATATTAAAATAATTGACATATCAAAAAACGTGATATATAATAAAATATATCAAGGAAATGGATATAGAATTGAGGTGATATAATGAACCCACAAAGTGCAAGTGTGAACCCCTTTAAACATTACAGGGAAACGGCAAATTTAAAGCAGAGTTTTGTCGCAAAAAAATTAAATATTGCACAATCTACAATAGCTATGTGGGAGTGTGGAAAAACCAATCCAAGAGCAAAATTACTGCCTAGAGTAGCAGAACTGTATGGATGTTCTGTAGATAGTTTACTAGAAAGGAAGGAGAATAAATGAGGAAAGATAAAGAGAAAGCCCCAAAAAGGGGCTTCGTGAAAAAACTCAATAACTGGAGAAACACCGAAAAAAAAGTTAGCAACAAGTTTTACATACTTACATGGGTTGTATTTTTTATCATTTTGTTTGATATTGCTAGGTGGTTAGTTGGTTTTTTAGGGTTTTAACAATAAACATACCA
>WRKF01000002.1 GCA_009778165.1 Defluviitaleaceae bacterium | reverse complement strand
CCCGCTCTGATAGAGGAGGCGATTTTTTTCATGGCATCAGTGCCTTCCGAAAAGGCAAGCACCTTGCGGGATTGCAGGAAAGCGAATAGCAGGGCGATAACCGCGCCCACCAAGCCGACAGCAAAAGCAGATTCAAAATTCATGGTTTCAAATCCTTTCTTGGGTATATTATAAAAATGTGGAATTTTGGGGGTTTTTAGGGTACGTGGTTGAGATTAACTACTACTCCCCAATATATTATATATTGAGATTTAATTTGTGTCAAGGAAAATATTATTTTATAAAAAAATGGAATTTTACTATAAAAGTGTGCTGTTTTATAGTAAATCGACTTAATAAAAATACTGGCGGATAATATCCGCCCCTACGCTGGGTAATTTGTATGGGCAGGTATTATCCGCCAGTTTCTTTGAAATTTATTGCGTATATAATATATCAGATTCAGCCAACAAAATTTATAAAATTGCAAAAAAGGCTTGAAAATCCAAGCCTTTAGCATGAGAAATAATTTTCCCAATATTTTGCTATCTATTTTTGCGAAGTATTAGTAATTATGTTATCCAGCAATTTGTCCACATTATAGCCGTACATAGCCGAATAAAATATCGGCAAGGCAACTTCTAGTTTACTTGTTTCAAATATTCGCCGCTGGATTGATAACGCTTGCTCTTCCAAAAATTTTAGCAACTCTTTGTTGGGACGTTTATTTTCCATATCCCAGTTTTCGCCTTTCATGGCAACGTCCGCTTGATTTATCACAATAGATATTTGATGCGGTTTAACCGTATGTTTAATCTCATCTAGCAAGACGTACGTCATGCCCATATCTTTGTTGTAGCCATCTATTACAACCACCACAAGACAATCTCGGGTTAATGAATCTAAAATTTGTCTAATGTTCTCTTTGTCCTGCTCAACGCCGTCGCCAAGCCCAGGAGTATCCCATAATGTTATAGAATGCTCGTCCATCAAATAAGAGTGTGCTCCTTTTGTTTCGGGATTTACTCCTACGCCAACTTTTGCGTCTTCTCTTTTAAGCAGAGCGTTTATTGTGGAACTTTTGCCTGCTCCTGTTACGCCTGTGATTATAACGTTGGAAGTACCGTCATTTGTATCGTAGTAATAATCGTCGTCGTCATCGTCATAATAGTAGCCGCCGCCACCGCCACCGCCAGAACTTGACGAACCTGATGATGAATTGCTATTAGAAGAATTGCTTGCTGCAACAGCGGCTGCTACTGCTGTTACCGCTACTACTCCTGCTACAATTGCTGGTATCATAATATCTACCTCCATTTTTAGATTTTTATACATTTTCCACTGTTTTTTAGAATTGATTTCATTTTACTTTCCAAACAAACCGCCTATAAATCCGCCTATAGCTCCACCTATAGCACCGCCTATAGATCTACCAACCGATCCAAAAATACCACCAATTTTAGAACCAATTTCACGACCTACTTGTCCAAATGTTTTTTCTACGATTCTTTCCCTGTACTCAATCAGGTTGTCATCTTTTTCCCACATACGTTTGTCGCTGTTAGATTCTGCTACAACGCTTATTCTTTTTTCTTCTGGGATTTTTTCAATTATGTAGTACATCAATTTGGATAAATTGTAAGGTTGCTCCTGTGGTTCGCCAGCTTCTTTGTAACCTGCGGAATATGCCACTGGTTCAACTTTAACCTTTGTTGCCTCGTAAATTCGTTGGCTTACGGATTCAACTTTTTCGTCAATCCGTTCTTGTAATTTGGGCAATGGTTTGGTATTTTGCCTATCCCAGTGTCTGCCGTCTAACATCATGTCGGCTTGGTTTATGCCTATTAGCAAGCGGTCGGTTTGGTCTCTTGTTTTGTCGCGCAAAGTGGGAATAATTACGGCGTTAATTAGTTCGTAAGATGTGCCTAAATCACGACTTCTGCCGTCAAGTACAACAAGCACAACATCAATTAAAAGGTCGCCGTTTTTGTCTGTTTTTAGGAGCAAATCGGTTATGTTTTTGCTGTGTTGGCGGTCTTTTTCTTTGCCGTCGCCTAAACCTGGGCTATCCCACAATGTTAAACTGCCTAGTTCGAATTTTTCGGTGTCCATTGTTTCGGGGTCAACACCCACTCCAACTTTTGCTTCTTCCCTGTTAAACATTGCGTTTATTGTGGAACTTTTGCCTACTCCCGTAGCACCTGTTATTAAAATATTTGCTTTTTTATCCCGATATTTCATAAAGGTAGCTAGAAATTTGCTTTTATCTTCTTCGCTTAAATTTGTGTCGTTGAGTATGCCTTGCTCGATTTTGTCATAACCTGTTTTCATGATAACCTCCATAAAAATAATTTTAGCTTTTTTTGGTTTCGTATTTTGCAATAAAATAAGCCATTGCGAACTCTAAGGCTCTAATTCAATTATTACATATGTATTTGGCTTTGTCAATAGGATTTTGAAAATATTTTTACGGTTCTTGTAGAAGTGTCAAACATAGGTTACAAAAAAATTTTAGTGATATAAAATGGCGAAAGCTAAAACATAATAGCTAAAAATTTTGCCTGTCTGCCGAC
>WRKF01000001.1 GCA_009778165.1 Defluviitaleaceae bacterium | reverse complement strand
AGGACAAACAAATGAAAAAGATTAAATTTCCGCTAAAAATGGCGGACGACAAACAAGTACGCACCCTAGAAGAGTTGCGTGAAAACTTTGATTTAGCCGCAGTTTTGGGCTATTACGACGACGGACGGCTTACAGAATGGCTAACCGACCGCTATTACGAAAACGAGGCGGAGCAAGTAAAGTCGCTAAATCCAAAATGTCCCAATTTCAAGCAACAGTTATGCGAAGTTTTGGGAGCAGCATATTCCGCAGACGAAACCATGAGTTTAGAGGAAATAGCCGCCAGAAACGAGCGTTTGGCAAAGTTAAAGCAGTTTACCGCCGAAGATACAATTTTAGCGGCGATTGACCGTGTTGCGTTTTCGCAGGAGGAATTGGCGGATTTACTAGACGATGACGTTACAGAGATTTATCTTTGTGGGGATAAGTTTAGCATTCCAGGCAGTGTGCGAGGAATCACGTATATTGGCGTGAATAATCCTAAAGTTGATTTTCCCAAGGATTTTAGGGATAAGGGGATTGTTTTACAAGGGCTTGATACTGGAGCGGTTGACATCAATATTGATGTATCTGATATTTTGGAAGAAGCAGAGGAACTCCGTGAAAAATACAACAGTTACAGAACTGATAAATCCGAACGCAGGGAAACAGCGGACAAAATGCTTGAATTATACAGCAAAGCCGCTGAACAAGGCAATTCCGCCGCACAAAATGCCTTGGGCGAACTTTATAATCAAGACAACGATACAAATGACGGCTACATAGCAGCAAACTTCAAAGAGGCTGTAGAATGGTTTCGCAAAGCCGCCGAACAAAACAATGCAGACGCACATTATAATTTATTTAATTGCTATGATCGAGGTATAGGAGTAGAACAAAGCATAACAGAAGCCAATAAACACATACATAAAGCAGCCGAACTTAATCATGCTGTCGCTACCTATAACCTGGGAAATTTTTATGCAGAGGGTAAACTTGGGCTATCAAAAGACAACAAAGAAGCCATGAAATGCTTTCATAAAGCTGCTGAAGATAATAAAGTTAGGCAGAACTCCTGGTTCAAAGAACGCCTTGGAAATATTTACTTTGAGGGCGAAATTACAAGTAAAAATTACGAAGAAGCCGTAAAATGGTATCATAAAGCCTTAGTTGCCGACCCAAAAACAAAATCGCCATTTTATAATCTTGGAGTGTGCTATCGTGATGGTGGTTTTGGTTTACAGAGAGATGAAAATGAAGCCACAAAATGGCTTGTTAAAGCTGCAGCAAATTCTTACCCTTACGTTAAAGATGATAAAAAAGATGACCTCGTAAAATATCTAAAACAAAAAGCTGAACAAGGCAATGCGGATGCACAATATGGGTTAGGAAAATTCTTTAGAGATGGAGTAACCACATTAGGTTCTCCTGTTAGAAACGAAGATTATGAAAGAGAAGCTCCAAAATGGTTTCGTAAGGCCGCCGAGCAAGGTCATGCGGAAGCCTGTTATGAATTATATGAGTGCTACCGTTACGGAAAAGGCGTAGAAGAAAGCGAGTTAGACCGCAAAAAATGGTTGCGCAAAGCGGCTGAAAATGGTCATTTACAGGCAATGAACGTAATAGGAAATGGTTCTGTAAAAGATCACAAAGAAGCAATAAAATGGACTCTTGAAATTATCAAACGTGAGCCAAACCATAATCTTGCAATCCGTGCATACAACAAATTAGGTCTATTTTATAGAGCAGGAGCAGGTTGCGAAATGGATAAAGAGGAAGCATTTTATATGTTTCAAAAAGCCGCTGAACTTGGAGAAGAGGATGCCTACTACAATTTAGGTATTTGTTATGACTTGGGTCAAGGTGTGCAAAAAGATAGATATGAGGCAATTAAATGGTATCGTAAAGCCGTTGCCGAATCACAAAACCATTCATTGTACGCAGTAAGAAGATTTGCACAGATAGAAAACGCTTCAACTAAGCCAGTGGCTACATTCAAAATAGATAAAAAAGCGTGTAAGCGTTGCGGAAAATGTGCGAAAGCGTGCCTAACAAGCTGTATTTCAAAAAATTCTCGTGGCGATTATGAAATTGGCTCTAATTGCATTGGCTGTGCGGCTTGTCAGTTAGTATGTCCTGCTCCTAAACAAGTTATATTTGAACATCTATCGTTTTAACCTAAAAAACTCAAACAAAAGGGCGGAAATCTTTCGCCCTTTTGTTTTAAGATAAATTATTCTGTGCCTGTTGTTAGCATGGCGTTAGGTATGCTCGTTTTTGGAAAAGAGATGTGTAGGCGGATTGAGCAATCAAAAAATTTTGACAATCTAAAAATCTTATGTTACAATAAAAATATGCGAAGAGCATGAAATCGGCAAAATGCGGCACATGATAATTTTATATAATGACCTGCCCATCTGGCAGGCGGGGAGGAGCAACACAAATGTATGAAATACTGAAAAATCCGCAAAAAATGACAACGGAAGAAATTGAAGAGAAGTATGACGGAAAATGGGTGTTTATAGTCCAAGCGGAGGGCGAACTCATCACAGGTTGGGAAGAAAACC